>DASYPG010000162.1:0-50708 GCA_036006885.1 Burkholderiales bacterium
CCAGATCGGTATCTTCGTCATCCTCGCCTCGAGCTTCAACCTGATCATCGGCTACGGCGGGCTGATGAGCATCGCACACCCGATCTTCTTCGCGCTCGGCGCCTATGGCTCGGCGCTTCTGTGCCAGGCGAGCGGGATTCCGGTGCCCATCGGTATGGTGTTTGGCATTGCGGTCGCGATGCTGGCTTCCGTCGCGGTGGCACTGCCGTCGCTTCGCGTCTCCGGCGACTACCTCGTCATCGCCAGCATCGGCCTGCAGCTTGGCGTGCTGCAGATCATCAAGAATTCGGAGTGGACCGGCGGCCCAGGCGGCTTCACCAATATTGCGCCGCTCATCAAGACGACCGGCCCGGCGGCGATCTGGGGCTACGTCGCACTCGTGGCCGTCGCCGCATTGGCGACGATCCTGGTGGTGCGCTGGCTCGTGAGCGGCGACTATGGGCGCGCCATTGCCGCGATGCGCGACGACGAGGAGGCGTTCAGGTCGCTCGGGCACGATGCGGTGAGCATCAAGCTCGTACTATTCGCCGTCGGGTCCGGATTGGCCGGGCTCGCCGGCGGGCTCTACGCCCACTATTTCCTGTTTGTCACGCCGGAGCAGTTCGAAATCCTGTATTCGGCCGCGATGCTCACCATGGTCGTGGTCGGGGGCATCCGCACGGCGTGGGGGCCAGCCCTAGGCGCAGTGCTCCTGCAGTTCCTGCCCCAGGCGATCAACTTCCTCAAGCTGCCCTCTTCGGTGACCGGGCCGCTGCAGGGCATCCTGTTTACCGGGCTGGTGCTCGTTTTTCTGTTCCTTCGGCCGCAAGGGCTGCTTGGCCGCGCGCCCGGCACGCGCACCATCGTTGAAGAGGACGACACGACCGAGGCGGCCCCCAGGTGAGCGAAGTCGTCCGCACGGAAGGGTTAATCAAGCGCTTCGGCGGCGTGGTCGTCGCTGACGGCGTCAACCTCAGCCTGAAGAGCGGCCAGATCGTCGGCCTCATAGGCCCCAATGGCGCTGGCAAGACCTCGCTCTTCAACCTCATCAGCGGCGTGATTGCGGCCGACGCCGGTGCAGTCAAGCTGCACGGGCAGGAAGTGAGCAGGCTGCCCATGCATGCACGCGCGCGCCTCGGGATCGCGCGCAGCTGGCAGCACAACCGCCTGTTTCCCTCGCTCACCGTGATGGAGAATCTCCTGCTGGGCGAGCGCCGCCGTCCCGGCGCCTCGCCGGTCGGGGCCTACTCTCGCGGCTTCGTGCGCTCGCCGGCCGAGACCCGGGAGCGCGCCATGGCGCAGCTGGAGAAGGTGCGCATGACGCACGCAGCCCACCGCTTTCCGGCCGAGTTCTCCTACGGCAAGCAGAAGCTGATCAGCCTCGCGCGCGTGCTGATGAACGACGGCGCTTGCCTGCTGCTCGACGAGCCGATGGCCGGCGTCGAGGGGCCGGCGTACGAGTCGATCAAGAGCGTGGTGCGCGCGGAGGCGGCGGCGGGGCGCGCGATCTGCGTGGTCGAGCACAACATCTCCTTCATCAAGGATCTGTGCGACCTCGCGGTGTTCATGTTCGCCGGCCGCATCGTCCAGACCGGCACCGTGGACGAGATGATGCGCAGCCCCCAGCTCACCGAGCTCTACTTCGGCGCCTGATCAGGCATGACCGCGTTGCTCACCTGCACCGACCTCCACGCCTGGTACGGTTCGCTCCATGCGCTGAAGGGTGTGTCCGTCAGCTTCGCCGAGCGCGAGCGCATCGCGGTATTCGGGCACAACGGCTCGGGCAAGTCGACCCTGTTCAAGTGCTGCGTCGGCTCCCTTGCAACGCGAACGGGGGCCATCGAGTTCGCCGGCCAGGCCGTCACGCCTGGCGCGGTACACCGCAACGTGCAGCTTGGCATGGGCTTCGTGCCGCAGGACCGCAACGTATTCAGGGATCTCTCCGTCGAGCGCAATCTGCGCATCGCCGGCCTCAAGCGGCGGAACGACGACCTCGCGCCGATCTGGGAACTCTTTCCCGTGCTGCGCTCGCGGCGCAACCAGGACGCCGGCACCATGAGCGGCGGCGAGCAGCAAATGGTGGCGCTTGGCATGGCGCTCATGACGCAGCCGAAGATGCTGCTGCTCGACGAGCCGACCACGGGGCTTGCGCCGGCGCTCGCGAAGAACGTGCTCGAGACGGTCGAGCGCATCAGCCTGAGTCTGGGCATCGCCATCCTGATCATCGAGCAGAACGTGCCGCGCACGCTCGCCATCGCCGATCGCGCGATCATCATGAAAGGCGGCCGCGTATTGTCCGACGGGCCGGCGCAGGCCCTGCTCGGCAAGCAGGATCTCTGGAACTGGTTCTAGCGGCTACTTGACCTTGCCTGGAATCGGCGGCTGCCCGATGCGGCGCCACAGGTATTTGCCGTGACCGCCCTTGCCAACCACCTTGTTATCGTCCATCACGGTAACGCCGCGCGAGATCGCGCGCACGGGCCAGCCTTTGAAGTTCCAGCCTTCGTGCAGGTTGTACTCGGCGTACGAGGCGAAATCGGCGGCGTGCAGCTCGCGCTCCTTGTTGAGATCGACCAGCGTGAAATCGGCGTCCGCGCCGGGCGCGAGGGAGCCCTTGAGCGGCGAGAGGTCGAACACCTTCGCCGGAACGGAGCCGAGGAGCTGGCAGATGCGCTGCAACGGGAGCTTTCTCTTGTGATAGCCCTCCGAGAGCATCACCGGCAGCATGCTCGCGGTGGCGGGAAAGCCCTGCGAAGCGAGCCAGAGCGGCTTGTCCTTGTTGACCTTCTTGCGGGCGTTGTGGTCGGAGGCGACGAGGTCGACGGTGCCGTCGAAGATCGCTTCCCAGATCGCCTCGAGGTCGTCCTTCGTGCGGAACGGCGGGTTCGCCTTGCCCATGCCGCCCAGGTCGGAATCTTCCGTGTGCGTGAGGTAGTGCGGGCAGGTCTCGACGATCACGTCCTTGAAGCGGCTGCGCCAGAAGCGGATTACATCGAGCGCCTTGCGCGACGAGATGTGCGGGAAGTACACCCGCGCCCCGAGCTCTTCAGCGAGGTACATGGCGCGCAGCGCGGGCTCCGACTCGGTGATCGCCGGCTTGGATGCGGACCAGTCTTTCAGCGTGTTGCCGCCGCGCGCCTGGACCTTGCGCCGCTCGCGGTTGACGATCTCGATGTTCTCGGTGTGGCAGACGACGATCGGCCGGCCGACGCGGGCGGACTCCTTCAGGAGGTCGTAGAAGTAGCCGTCGTCGGTGCCGTCGAGGCCGAGGTAACGGCCTTCCTCACCCTTGAAGTTCATGAAGTACTTGAACGACGTGACGCCGTAGTCCTTCACGTACTCGCCCAGCTCCTTGATGTGCAGCTCGTTCGCCGTGCTGAAGTGGAAGCCGAAGTCGACGTGCGCGCGTTCGACCGCGTGCTGGAGCTCGCGGCGGAAGACGTCGCCGTACGCCTCGTTGTTGAGGAAATAGCCGAGGACGGTCGTGAAGCCGCCCTGTGCGGCGTTGGCGGTCTCGGTCGAGTACTCGGTGATCTTTTCTCCCATGCCGAAGTGCACATGGCAGTCGATCAGGCCCGGGAATACGTGCAGCCCCTTCGCCGACTGCTCCGGCACGACCGGCGAGGAATTGGAAACTGAGGCGCCCGGCGCCAGCAGCGAATCGATCTTGCCGCCCTTCACGAGCACGTCCTTCTTCTCCGGCTCGCGGTCCGGAAATACCAGCGTGCCGCCGCGCAATACGAAGTCGGTCATCGTCGTGCGTACCTTTCTCTCAGTTCCTGCATCGAGTAGTGGGCCTGCGTGCCGGCAGGCGTATTGAGCGCCGGCAGCGTGATGGCGATGTCTTCCTCCGGCACGTCGCGTGAGACGCAGACGAGGCGGTTGCCGTGATCTGCATCTGGCCACTCGCGGAAGCGTTGTGGCGCGTGGAACACGCCCTGCACGCCTTGCACGAAGGCAACCTCGCCGCTGTCCTCCATGCGCAGCAGTCCCTTCACGCGAATGAGCTTCGCCCCGAACTCCCCCGTCGCGAGCCGCGACCACGCCGACCAGCCCGCCCAGGTCACCGGTGGAGGAGGCCGAAAGGCGTGCGCGCGAATGCCCGAGAAGTGCTCGCGCCGGCCGATGCGGCCCCTGGTGTTCAGCGACACTTTGTACTTCTTCTCTTTTCCCCATGTGGAGAAAAGCGCCGCGGGCGTTTCCAGTACTTCGGCCTCGGCGTTGAGCTCATTCAGGAAAGTCAAAATCGGCGCCGGATCGGCGAGATCGCGCTTGCTCACATAGATGCGCTCGGCGACCGCGGCCTGCTTGTCGAGCTCCGGGTACTCGGTGCGCGAGGCGAGGAAGTGCTGGGCGTCGACGGTGCACACCGTGGCCTCGAAGGCGTACGCCGCGGTGACCAGCGGATGGCCGAGCAGCACGTTGAGCAGCGGGGCCGGGTCGGCGGCGCCGCTCGTCTCGATGATGACGCGCTCGAAGGGCGGGATCTCGCCGCGCGCGCGGCGGCCGTCGAGGTCGGCGAGGGTCTCGTGGAGCGCGCCGGTGTTGGCGCAGCAGAGGCACCCGGCATCGAGCAGGACGACGTTGTCGGTCGCTTGGGCGATCATCACGTTGTCGAGGCCGATCTCGCCGAGCTCGTTCACGACCACCGCCGTGTTGGCGAGCGCCGGGTCCTTGAGCGCCTGGTTGAGGAGCGTCGTCTTGCCGCTGCCGAGGAAGCCGGTGAGGAGGAAGACCGGCGTCTTTTGTGCCGTCATGAGCGGCGCTTCTGGTCGCCGAAGAGCTGCAGCATGGCCTCGCGCAGCCAGCGATTCGCCGAGTCGTTCTCCACGCGCGCATGCCAGTAGAGCGAGACGGCGAAGCTCGGGATGGAGATCGGCAGCGGATGGACCTTTACCTTCACCAGGCCCGCCCACACGTCCGCGACGTGGGCCGGCAGGCTGACGATGAGATCGGTGCCCGCGACGATGAGCGGGATGACCACAAAATGGGGTACGCGCAGCGCGACGTTCTGCTCCACGCCATGCTCGGCAAGCGCGCGCTCGAGCTGCTGGTGGCCGGAGCCCATCGAGGAAATGAGCACGTGGCGCGCCGAAAGGAACTCCTTCAGCGTGAGCGCGCCGCCGCGGCGGCCGAGCGGATGATCCGGGCCCGTCATGCACACGTAGTGCTCCTCGAAGAGCGGTGCGCGCCGGATCTTGTCGCGGAGCTGCGGCAGGTAGCCGACGGCGAGGTCGATGTCGCCGGTCTCCATGCGCACGGCGAGCTCGGCGGCCGGCAGCTGCGCCGTCTCCAGGCGCAGCTGCGGGCTTTCCTGGTGGAGGTGGCGCATGAGCGCCGGCAGCAGCACCGTCTCGCCAACATCGGTCATGTATACCCGCAGGCTGCGCGCGGTGCGGCGCGGATCGAAGGCCTCGCGGCCGTTGAGTGCGCGGCGCACCATGGCGAGGGCATCGGTCAGCGAGGGCGCGAGCTCGAGTGCGCGCGGCGTCGGCAGCATGCCGGCGCGCGTGTTGACGAATAGCGGATCGCCGAGCTCGCGGCGCAGCCGCCCGAGCGCGCTGCTCATCGCCGATTGCGTGAGTCCTATGTCGGCCGCGGCGCGCGTGACGTTGCCGTGGCGGAGCAGCGCCTCGAACACCGGCAGCAAATTCAGATCCGGCGTTTCGTTCACGTATTTACACTGTGGATGAAAGCAATCAACGCCATCGATTTGACTGATAATTATAGGTCTGCCTAGACTCAATCGAGAGGAGAGCCGCGCATGAAACCCTGGGACGGCATCGTCAGCGAGGAAGACCAGAAGCAGACCTTCGCGGCCGGCTTCGGCCGTCCGGGCGGCGTCGGCAAGCGTCCGGCGCTCCTCATCATCGACGTTCAGTACCGCACCATCGGCACGACGCCGAAGCCCTTCTGGGAGGCGATCAAGGAATATCCGACATCGTGCGGCGAGGTCGGCTGGAACGCGGTGCGCAACATCGCGCTGCTGCTCGCCGAATTCCGCCGCAACGAGTGGCCGGTGCTCTATCCGCACGTCGCGCCGAAGAACAAGGCTACCGACGGCGGCCGCCTCGCCGAGAAAGTGCCCGCGATCATGAACATCCCGCAGAAGGGCTACGAGTTTCCGGCTGAGATCGCGCCGCGCGAAGGCGATGTGCTGCTGCCGAAGAAGCACCCGAGCGCCTTCTTCGCCACGCCGCTCGTCAGCCACCTCATCGATCTCGGCGCCGACACGCTGGTGGTGACCGGCTGCACGACGAGCGGGTGCGTGCGAGGCAGCGTGGTGGACGGCTTCGCCTACAACTTCCGTGTCCTGGTGCCGCACGACGCGGTGTACGACCGCTGCTCCGCCTCGCATGCCGTGAACCTCTTCGACATGGCGGCGAAGTACGCGGACGTCGGCACTAGCGCCGAGATCCTGGAAAAGCTGCGGCCACTCGCGAAGAGCGCCGAGCCTGTGCGCAAGGTCGGCTGAGCGCTCCGTGCGCGAGGCCGTACTCGTCCTCGACATGACGCGGGACTCGATCGCGCCCGAGGCGCGCGCGGTCGAGATGCGCCGCGCTATCCTTTCCGGAGTGAAGAGCTACCTCGCATGGGCGCGCGGCAAGGGCATGCCGGTGGTGTTCGTCTGCAGCGCGCGCCGGCGCACGGACAAGTGGTTCCTCAAGCACTGGGAGCTCGCCAACGAGATCTGGCAGCCGGGTCAGCAGCCGATCGCCGAGCTCTTCGACGCGAGCAAGGACATCATCGTCCACAAGCGCCGCTACAGCGGCTTCTTCGCCTCCGACCTCGAGATCACGCTGCGCGAGCTCGAGGTCGATTCCCTGCAGCTCATCGGCTGGTCGACGGCGCTCGCGGTGGCGACCACGGCGGTCGACGCCTGGCAGCTCGGCTTCCCGACGACCGTGGTGAGCGATCTCACGATCGCGCACGCCTGGGGCGGGCACACGGTCGACGAGAGTCAGAAGTGGTCGCTCGACTACATCGCGGCGATGGCGAAGTCGAGGATCGTTCGGTCTGAAGAACTGATGCAATGAGCATCGACGGGCGCGCCACGAGGCGCGAGCTGTGTGCCGGCGGCTCTGCATTCGAGTACTACAGCATCGCGGCGGCGGAGGAGCTCGGCCTCGCCGGCGTGTCGCGGCTACCGTTCTCGCTCAAGGTCGTCCTCGAAAACGTGCTGCGACAGCAGGGCGAGGGCCGCTCGGACGGCGCCGACATCGCGGCGGTAGCCGGATGGCTCGCCACGCGCCGAGCCGAGCGCGAGATCGCGTTCCGCTTTACGCGCGTGCTGATGCCTGATTCCTCCGGCGTGCCGCTGCTCGGCGACCTGGCCGCGATGCGCGACGCGACGATCCGCCTCGGCGGCGACCCGAAGCGGCTCAATCCTTCCGTGCCGGTGGATCTCGTCGTCGATCACTCGGTGATGGTGGATGCCTACGGCACGCCGGACGCCGCGGTTCGCAATCAGGCGCTCGAGCTGCAGCGCAATGCCGAGCGCTATGCCTTCCTGCGCTGGGGCGGACAATCGTTCGCGAATCTGCGCATCGTGCCGCCCGGCAACGGCATCTGCCACCAGGTGAATCTCGAATATCTCGCGCGCGTGGTGTGGACCGCCGAGCGCGACGGCCGGCGCGTCGCGTATCCCGATTCCGTGCTCGGCATGGACAGCCATACCGCGATGATCAACAGCCTCGGGATCCTCGGCTGGGGCGTCGGCGGGCTCGAGGGCGGGGCGGGTGCGCTCGGCGAATCGATCGCCATGCTGGTGCCCGAAGTCGTCGGCGTTCGCCTCGTGGGCAAGCTCAAGCCCGGCGTAACGGCTACCGATCTCGTGCTCACCGTGACGCAGACGCTCCGCCGGCACAAGGTCGTCGACAAGTTCGTCGAGTATTTCGGGCCAGGCGTCGCCGAGCTCGCACTGCCCGACCGCGCCACGATCTCCAACATGACTCCGGAGAACGGGGCCACGATGGGCTTCTTTCCGGTCGACGCCGAAACGCTGCGCTATCTCCGGCTCACCGGCCGCGACGAGGCGCAGGTCGCGCTGGTGGAAGCCTATTGCAAGGCGCAGGGCCTGTGGCGCGATGCGAATACGCCGCCGCCCGAGTTCACCGGGGTGATGGAGATCGATCTCGCTGCCGTCGAGCCGAGCGTCTCGGGTCCCAGCCGGCCGCAGGACCGCGTGCCGCTGGGCGAGGCACCTTTGGTGTTCAAAAAATTCCTCGGGAGGGGCGTTTCCGAAAAACCCACCTTGAAAGACGGCGACGTCGTCATCGCCGCCATTACGAGCTGCACGAACACGTCGAATCCCGCGGTGATGATCGGCGCGGGGCTGCTCGCGCGCAATGCGGTGGCGCGCGGGCTGAAGCCGCGTCCCTGGGTGAAGACGTCGCTCTCGCCCGGCTCGCGCGTGGTCGCCGATTACCTGGAGAAGAGCGGGCTGCAAACCTCGCTCGACGCGCTCGGCTTCCAGCCCGCGGGCTACGGCTGCATGACGTGCATGGGCAATTCCGGACCGCTGCCGCCGGAGGTGGACGAGGCGATCAAGGACGGCGGCTTGACCGCCGTTGCAGTGCTGTCCGGCAACCGCAACTTCGAGGGCCGCGTGCATCCAGCGGTCCGCGCCGCCTTCCTCGCATCGCCGCCGCTCGTGGTGGCATACGCGCTTGCCGGTAGCGTGCTGGTGGATCTCGCCTCCGAGCCGCTCGGCGAGGATGCGCAGGGCGGCCAGGTGTATTTGCGCGACATCTGGCCGGAGCGCGGCGAGATCGACAGCGTCATAAAAAAAACAATTAACCCAGCGCTGTATCGCGAACGGTACGCCGACATAGGCGAGGATTCGCCGCAATGGCGCGCGCTCGCCTCCGGCACCGGCACGACGTTCACGTGGAACGAGCGCAGCACGTTCATCCGCCGGCCACCGTTCTTCGACGACATGCGCGCCGAGCCCGAGGGGCCGGCCGACATCCGTAGCGCGCGCGTGCTCGGCATGTTCGGCGACATGTTCACCACCGACCATATTTCGCCGATCGGCGTGATCTCCAAAGGGACACCGGCTGCGGGGTATCTGGCCTCGCTCGGCATCGCGCCGCGCGACTTCGTCAACTACGCTGCGCGCCGCTTGAACCACGATGTCATGATCCGCGGCACCTTCGCCAGCACGCGCGTGCGCAACGAGATGACGCCCAATGTGGAAGGCAGCTCTACGGTGCACTATCCCGACGCCGAGCGCATGCCCATTCACGCCGCTGCCGCGCGCTACCGAGAGTACGGCGTGCCGCTGGTGGTGATCGCCGGCGCGGAGTACGGCGCCGGCTCCTCGCGCGACTGGGCGGCCAAGGGAACGCGATTGCTCGGCGTGCGCGCCGTCATCGCCGAGGGTTTCGAGCGCATCCACCGCTCGAACCTCGTCGGCATGGGTGTGCTGCCGCTCGAGTTTCCCGCCGGCGTGACGCGCAAGACGCTCGCGCTCGCGGGTGATGAGGTCATCGACGTCGTCGGTATCAATGGCACGATGGCGCCGCGCAGCCAGCTCGACTGCACTATCACGCGCGCCGACGGCAGGCCCGAGCGCTTACGCCTGCTCGCCCGCCTCGACACCAAGCGCGAGGTCGAGTATTTCCGCCACGGCGGCCTGCTGCACTACGTGGTGCGGCACCGCCTTTCACATGAGGTCCCAGCATGAATCCCAGGAAGAAGTTCCGCGAGCTCATCGGTGGACGCCGCTACGTCGTCGTGCCGGGCGCATACGACACGCTCACCGCGCGCCTGGTGCAGGGGGCCGGCTTCGATGCCGTCTACCTCACGGGCGGCGGCTATTCGCGCGCGAATGGCTATCCCGACATCGGCCTCATCACCATGAGCGAGGTCACCCAATGGATCTCGCGCACGGTCGACGCCGTGGAGATCCCGGTGATCGCCGACATGGACGCCGGCTATGGCAATGCGCTCAACGTTATAAGAAGCGTGCGCGAGTACGAGAAGACCGGCGTTTCGGCGTTCCACCTCGAGGACCAGGTGTCGCCGAAGAAATGCGGCCACTACGAGGGCAAGCAGGTGGTCTCGAAGGCCGAGATGGTGGGCAAGATCAAGGCGGCAGTGGACACGCGGCGCGACGCCGACATGGTGATCATCGCCCGCTCCGACGCCCGCGCGATCGAGGGCTTGCAGGCCGCGCTCGACCGCGTGAACGCGTATCTCGAGGCGGGCGCGGACGTCGGCTTCGTCGAGGCGCCTCAGTCGCGTGACGAATTGGCGGCGGCGGCCCGGCAGCTGAAGAAACCTTCGCTCGTCAACATCTTCGAGGGCGGGAAGACGCCGGTGCTGCCGGTGCGCGAGCTCGAGGCGATGGGCCATCGCATCGGCATCTATCCCTCGCAGACGCATCGCGCGGCGATCGCGGCGGCGAAGAAAGTACTTGCCGTGCTGAAGCGCGACGGCGACACCGCCGCCATGGATTCGGAGCTCGCCACTTTCATGGACCGCGAGGAGGCGGTGAATTCCAAGCACTGGCGCGATCTCGAGACGAAATACCTGAAAGACGTCTGAGCGCATGCGCCTCACGCTGTGCGAGAACATGCGCGCAGTGCCTTACGTGCCGTTCTATCTCGCGCTGGCGGGCGGGTACTGGGAGAGCGAAGGGCTCGATATCCGCCACGTGGTGTCGCCAAGCACCTCGCGCACGGCAACGGCGCTCCTCGAGGGAACGGTCGACGTCTCGTGGGGCGGCCCGATGCGCGTGATGATGCATCACGACGCCGATCCGGCGTGCCCGCTGGTGTGCTTCGCGCAGGTCGTGGCGCGCGATCCGTTCATCCTCGTCGGCCGTACGCGCAAGCCCGCGTTCCGCTGGCACGACCTCGTCGGCCTGCGCGTCGCGCCGGCGGGCGACGTGCCTACGCCGTGGATGACCTTCCAGGACGACCTGCAGCGCGCCGGGCTCGACCCGGCGTCGATCGCCGGGCGTCGCGTGCGGCCGATGGCGCGCAACCTCGACGCCTATCGCCGCGGCACGGTCGATGTGGTGCAGGTCTTCGAGCCCTACGCCGATGCATTGTTGAGCGAACGCCTCGGTCACGTCTGGCATCGCTTCACCGAGCGCGGCGACATCGCCTACACGACGTTTTATGCGCCGCGCCGCTTCACGCGGTCGCGGCGCGAAGCGTGCCGGCGCCTGGTGCGCGGCATCGCGCGCGCGCAGGCCGCGCTCTTCGCCGCGACGCCGGCGGCGATCGCCGACGCGGTGGCGAGCTTCCTGCCGAAGCTTACGCGCGTGGCGCTCGCGCGCATCGTCGGCGCTTATCGCACGAGCGGCTTGTGGTCGAAGACACCCGAGCTGCCGCCGTCGCCCTATGTGCGGCTCAAGGCGGCGCTGATTTCGGGCGGGCTCATCCGCAGCGACCCGCCGTACGAGCGTCTCGTCGACGCGGAACTTTCGCAAGCGGGCTCATGAGCGCCGTACCGACCATCGATATCAGCAAGCACGAGGCGGCGGAAGAAGTGGCGCGTACCTGCGAAGAGACCGGCTTTCTCATCATCTCCGGCCATGGGTTCCCGCAAGAGCTGCTGGCGCGCGCGCAGCGCGAGCTCTTTGCTTTCTTCGATCTGCCAGCGGAGGTGAAGAACCGCTGGCACCCGACCGGTCCGTCGAAACAGCGCGGCTACCACGGCTTCGCGACGCGCGGGCTCGCCTACACCCTCGGGGCACAGACGCCGCCCGACCTGCGCGAGACCGTGTTCCTCGGCCCGGTCGACGACCATCGCGCTTACTACGCTGGGCTGCCCGAGGCCGCGACGAGCTACGCGCCTAACCTGGTCCCGGATGAGCTCGAAGCGACGCTGGTCGCGCTCTACCGGGAATACGAGCGGCTGGCGCGCGACATGATGCGCGTCTTCGCTGTGGCGCTAAAACTCCCGGAAAGCCACTTCGACGGCACGCTCGATCGGCACTTCAGCATCATGTCCTGCCATCACTACCCCGCGCTCGAGAAGCCGCCGCTGCCCGGGCAGCTGCGCACCGGCGCGCACACCGACTACGGCGCGATGACGCTTCTCGCCGCGACGGACGCCGAAGGCGGCCTGGAGGTGCGCATGCCCCACGGCGCCTGGGCACCCGTGCAGCCGCGCGCCGGGGAATTCGTCGTCAACCTCGGCGACATGATGGCGCGCTGGACGAACGAGCGCTGGGCCTCGACCCTGCACCGCGTGGTCAACCCGCCGCTCGGCAGGGCGCAGAGCCGCCGCCTATCGATCGGGATGTTCGTCCATCCGAATTACGACCAGCGCATCGAATGCGTGCCGACCTGCCTCGCCGCGGGCGAGACGCCTCGCTACCCGGTGATCACGGCCGGCGAGCACATCAAGCGCAAGATCGAGCGCAGCCATGAAACCGCCTAGCCGACGAGCGCGATGCACTCGATCTCGATCTTCATTCCCGCCGAAAGCTGCACGCCGCAGGTCGTGCGCGCCGGCGGGTCCTTGGGGAAGAACTGCCAATACACCGCGTTCATGTTCTCGAATTCGAGCATGTCGTAGAGGAGCACGTTGATCTTGACGACGCGCTCGAGCGAAGAGCCGGCCGATTCGAGGAGATGGCGCATGTTGGTGAGCGTCTGGCGCGTCTCGTGGGCCATGGTGCCGGGGCTGCGCTCGCCGGTTTCCGGGTCGGTGGAGAGCATGCCGGAGAGAAAGATGAAGTCCCCGGCGCGGATGCCGGGGCTGTGCGGCAGGTTGAAGTTGCGCGAGACGTTGAGGCGCTCGTTTCGTGGCGTGATGATTTGTCTTTCGATCGGCATGCGGCGCTTCCTCGGTCAGGCGAGAGCGATGGCGTCGAGCTGCACCTTGAAGGCGTCCATGATGCGCACGCTCCACACGGTGCGCGCCGGCGGCCCGCCCGGCACGTATTGGCGATAGACGCGGTTCAGTGCGTCGTACTCGATGCGGTCGTAGACCATCGCGCGCACCTGCACCAGGCGCTCGAGCGAGGAGCCGGCGCCCTCCAGCACGAGCTTCAGGTTCTGGAACGCGCGGTGCGCTTCGCTCGTCAGCGTGCCGTGCAGCCGCTCGCCGGTGTGCGGATCGACCGGCAGCACACCTGAGAGGAACAGATAGGGGCCGGCGCGGATCGCGCTGCTTTGCACCCAGCCGTAGCCGGCGGCCATGTCGAGGCCGGGGCAGGGCGGCGGGACCACGATGCGCTCGAGTGCCGGAGCGTTCATGACAGGGTGAATTCTAGTGGGCCATGACGCCGTGCAAGTACCGGCCCAACCACTTACGAACGCTGGGTTCGGAGACCCCGTAACAACCATGTCGAGAACCATTTCGAGTCGACGGGCGAACGTGACCTTTGAGCGGTGCTTCTCGTCACACGGGGTTCATGCTTTGCGGCTGCAAGAGCGGCTTAGCGACCTTCTGGCAAGTAGACAGGCTGACGGGGCGCGCCGCGGCGATGACCGCCTTGGCCATAGCGGCGGCAACCTGAGTAAGCGGCGTATCGGTGCGCGTGAACATGCCGACGGCGAACGCCGGCAGCGGCTCGGCGACCGGTATTTCCCGCAGAAGATCTCCGAGCAGCGGATCGCAAAGCAGCTGGCGCACCAGAAAGCCGAGCATGTCGGTCTTCGCGATCAGCCTGATCGCCGTGTTGTAGGACTCGCACTGGGTCACCTGCTTCGGGACGGGCAATCCGGTCGGCGAAAATGCCTGGGCGAATGGACCATCGGGCGCGTCCAGCGGAAGCAGCGACGTCCAGCACGCGTCGGCGAGCTGTGCGAGCGAGGTCGCCTTTTCGAGCGGATGACCCTTGCGCGCCACGACCGCGAAGTCGTTCCGGAACAGCGGGCGGAACGCCAGGCCGGAGTCGAGCGTGACGAGGGCCTTCCGGCAGATCGCAAAGTCGAGCGTTTCGTCCCGCACCATTGGAATGAGCGAATGGGGAAGGCCTTCGGCGATGTGAATTCGCGCCTGGGGGAACTGCTGCCGGAAGCGCGTAAGGGCCTCGGGTACCACTATCGCGGAGGTCGGCGAGACTCCGAAGGCCACAGCGCTTGCGCTCTGGCCTAGCTGGTCGACCTCCTCCTCGGCCTTGCGCAGCTCGGCCTGCGCGGCCCGCGCCCGTGCGAACAGCGCACGCCCGGGCTGGGTGGGCACGACGCCCGTCGGGGTCCTGCGGAGTAACCGCGCGCGCAGCTCGGTTTCCAGGCCCCGCACGCTTCGGGTAATCGCAGGCTGCGACACCCCCAGCTTGCGCGCCGCGGCGCGTATGCCGCCCGACTCCACCACAGCGATGAAATCCCGGATTTGGTTGAGCTTCACGAGTGTTAACCGTTATGTGCTAATTCCGCGGCGGCCCAATAACCGCTGCGCATCGCGACACCAACTTGATCATCTTACCGCGATGGAGCACGCATGGTCAGATGAAGCTCAGGAGGAAACAAGCATGAATAGAAGGCTCGTAACATCCTCGTTGTTGGCAGGCTCGATCGCCACCTTGTTCTTGTCCAAAGTCGAGATCGCGTCTTCCCAGTTCAGTTTCAACGCCAGCGATCCCGGCGTGCGCGGCGGAGCTCCAGGTGCCGGCAGGCCGTTCGCCAACTTGACCGCGAACCAGCGCGCATTCTTCGACTCGGGCGCGGCCGATTTCGCGGCCGCGGAAGAAGTCGACGAAGGTCTTGGCCCGCGGATGAACCTCGACAGTTGCGGCGGCTGCCACATCCAGCCCACGCTCGGCGGCACCAGTCCGTTCGTGAATCCCCAGGTCGCATTCGCCACGAAGAACGGAGGAACCGACACGCTTCCCTCCTTCATCCGACAGAACGGACCGGTGCGCGAGGCACGCTTCGTGAAGAATCCGGACGGAACCGCGGACGGCGGCGTGCACGCGCTGTTCACGATCACCGGCCGCACCGGAGCCGACGGCTGCACGCTCGAGCAATCGGACTTCGCGGCGCAGCTCGCCAACCGCAACGTCATCTTCCGCATTCCTACGCCGACCTTCGGCGCCGGGCTGATCGAGCAGATCCCCGACGCGCAGCTCCTCGCGAACCAGGCAAGCAACACGTCGCGGAAGCAATCGCTCGGGATCCGGGGCAAGCCGAACTTCCACGTCGCGGGCCGCACCATTACCGGCATGACCAACAACAACGGCAACGACGGGACGATCGCGCGCTTCGGCTGGAAGGCGCAGAACAAGTCGCTGATGCTGTTCTCGGGCGAAGCCTACAACGTCGAAATGGGCATCACCAACGAGCTGTTCCAGACCGAGCGCGAAGAAGCGCCTCAATGCCAGTTCGCGCCGGTGCCGAACGACGTCACCAACTTCGACGCCACGACGCCCGTCGAGGTGCTCGGCGGGGTCGAGCGGTTCGCGAACTTCATGCGCTTTCTGGAGGCGCCGCAGCCTTCTCCGAACGCGCCCGGAGGAGCCGACTCGATCGCAAACGGCAGGCAGAAGTTCGTCGACATCGGCTGCGCGCTGTGCCACACGCCCTCGTTCACCACGAGCAAGTCGACGGTCGCGGCGCTCAGCGAAAAGCCCGTGAACCTGTTCTCCGACCTCCTGGTGCACGACATGGGCGACGGACTGGCCGACGGCGTGAGCCAGGGCGAGGCGGGTCCCAGGGAGTTCCGCACCGCGCCGCTGTGGGGTCTCGGTCAGCGGATCTTCTTCCTGCACGACGGGCGGACCTCGAACCTCGAGCGCGCCATCAGCGAGCACTCGAGCAACGGCTCCGAAGCGAACGGCGTCGTCAACAACTTCAACAACCTCGGCGAGCGAAGCAAGCAGGACATCCTCAACTTCCTGCGCTCGCTGTAGCCCGCCCTACTCATCGACCCGCGCCGGGATCCGGCGCGGGTTCTTTCGCTCGGCGAAGTCAACCGGACCGAGTTGCGCTACCTTCTGCTCCCATGCGCTGGATCAAGAGCCCGGCCTGGGACCTCGTCTGGGTCCTGAACCCGCTGTGGTTGGCCCCCCTTGTCCTGCTGCTGGCGCGGGGTCATGACGACGTGCGCGCGAGCCCGGTGGACGGGCTGTTCTTCGCCCTCACGGTGCCTCTGTGGTTCGGCCACCGCATCTCGTCAGCCTGGCTGGCTTACGCGACCCCGGCCTACCGTCCCCTGCTGGCCACGCAGCGGCTCCGCTTCGTAGTGGCCCCCTTGGCCATCGCCGTGGCCTGTTTCGGACTGCTGCTGGCGCCCGAGAGCGTGCTGCCGATGCCGCTGACCGACCGCGTCGTCTGCTGCGCTATCCTGGACTACCTGCTGGTGAGTCACCATTTTGCCGCGCAGCACTTCGGGCTGCTCAGCCTCTACCGCGCACGCGCGGGACGAGCGTCGGACGCGATAACGCGACGGCTCGATCGGTGGTTCGCGCTCGTCGTAGGCGGCGGTTTCGTCGTGCTGGCAGAGGCCTTGGCTGGATCGATCGCCTTTCAGGAGCGCTGGATCGACCCGCTGCTGGGAGCAGTCGGGTCGAGGGTGTTCGCGCGCACGCTGCGCGATGGCGGCATCGTCTTCGTCCTGATTCTGACCGTTCTGATGCTGGGCGTCGAACTGCGCTCGCAACGCCCGTCGCTGCCGCGCGTCGCCTACGTCCTCGGCGTCTCGGCCATGGTGCTGTTCGCCTTTCTCGCGCGCGACCCCTTCCTGTTCATCGTGCTGTGGAGCGTGCAGCATTGGAGCGCCGCGATGGGGCTCGCCTCGCTCGCGGCTTCCGGTGGGGTCCAGGCCACTGGCGCGCGCTGGCAGCGGCTGTTGGCGCCCATCAATCGGCGCGGCTGGGCAGTGCTGCTCGTGCTCGCCGTCGTCTCCACGCTGCTGCTACCCGTGATGGAGGTGGAGGCTGTGAGCGACGAATACGCCTACGCCGACCGTATCTTCGGCGAAGCGGCACGGTGGCTGCGCTCCTCGCCCTTCGTGCCGGCGCTGCTGGCCTTGGGCTTCGCGGCCGGCTTCATTCACTACCTGCTGGATCGCGCTGCCTTCCGCTTCTCCTCGCCCGACGTGAGGCAGGCCGCCCGAGGGCTGCTTCTGGGTGGCCGCGGGAACGCCCTGCAGGAGCACCATTGAAAACGATCACTTTTATCGGCCTCGGCGTCATGGGGCGGCTGATGGCGGCGAACCTGGAGGCCGCCGGGTTCACCGTCCAGTCCTTCGACCTGAACCGGAAAGGCAACCGGAAATCGGCGCGCGCGGCGGCTGAAGGGGCCGATGCGCTGATCACGATGCTGCCCGACGGCGATTCGGTGCGCGAAGCGGTGCTCGAGGCCCTTCCCTCGATCAAGCCCGGTGCCGTGGTGGTCGACATGAGCTCGTCCGATCCGGCCGGGACGCGCGCCCTGGGACTTGCCTTGTCGAAGAATCGGATAGGAATGCTCGACGCGCCGGTGTCGGGCGCGAAGCTCAAGGCCAAGGACGGGACGCTGTCGATCATGGTCGGCGGCGAGAAGGAAGCCTTAGCCAAGGTGCTTCCGGCTCTGCAGAAGCTGGGAAACCAGATCTTCCACGTGGGACCGCTGGGGGCCGGCCACGCGGTGAAGGCGCTCAACAATTACCTCGGCGCCGCCGGCACGCTGGCGGGATTCGAGGCGTTGCTGATCGCCGAGAAGCTCGGGCTCGATCCGATGCCGATGCTGGACGCAATCAACGCCTCGACCGGCCGAAACAGCACCACCGCGCGCAAGATCCCCCAGGAGGTGATCAGCGGCGCCTTCAACTCGGGATTCAAGCTCGCGCTGATGACCAAGGACGTCGGGATCGCCGCCGACATGGCGCGCGGGCTGAAGCTGAACACGCCGTTCCTGAAGGAAACACTGAGGCACTGGCGCGCGGCGCAGAGAAAGCTGCCGCTGGAGGCCGATCACACGGAAATCTACAAGTACCAGAAGAAGCTTACACGCGGATGAACAAGTCGAATATGTCCCACGCTCGTGCGCTGCTCGCTTTTCTCTTGTGTTTGTGTGCAACCGGTGTGTGGGCGCAACCGTATCCTGCAAAGCCGGTGCGCGTGGTCGTGCCGTGGCCGCCCGCAGGCGTGACCGACGTGCTGACGCGCGCGCTCGCGCAGGCGATGAGCGAGTCGACCGGGCAGCAGTTCGTGGTCGAGAACCGCCCCGGCGCGGGGGGCACGCTCGGCCTCGCGCCCGTGGCGAAAAGCGCGCCCGACGGCTACACCATCGTCGCGAGCGACGTGCCGAGCCACGCGATCAGCGCGACCCTGTACGCCAAGCTGCCGTACGACGTGCTGAACGACTTCGAGCCGATCGCCATGATCGCCGGCTCGCCGATGGTGCTGACGACCCATCCCTCGCTCGGCGTGCGCACGCTGCCGGAGTTCATCAAGCTCGCCAAGGCGAGTCCCGGCAAACTGTCGTACGGCTCCTCCGGCAACGGCTCGATCACGCACCTCGCGGTCGAGCGCCTCAAGCGCGAAACCGGCATCGATCTGGTGCATGTCCCCTACAAGGGAACCGTGCCGGCGATCGCCTCGGTGCTGGCGGGCGACACCGCGCTCGCCTTCGGCACCATCCCGGGCGTCGTGCCGCACGCCAAGGCCGGCAAGCTGGTGCTGCTCGGCGCCTCCTTCGGCAAGCGCTTCTCGCAGATCCCCGAAGTGCCGGCGATCGCCGAGACGGTGCCGGGCTACGACATGGGGTTCTACACTGCGCTGTTCGCGCCGGCGAAAACCCCGAAGGAGATCGTGGACAGACTCCACCAGGAAGTGGTGAAGGCGCATGCGCAACCCAAGGTGAAGGAGGTCTTCGCCAACAGCGCGGCCGAGCCCGGCGCGATGACGCCGGCGCAGCTCAAGCAGTACATCGCCGCCGAGGTGAAAGCCTGGGGCGAGGTAGTCAGTGCGGTGGGGCTCAAGATCGACTGACGGCGAGCGCAGTACGGAGCAACCGTTTACCGAAGATCCGCAAACCGGTTCGCTTCGACCGGACGCCCGAGCGCACGCAGCAGCAGATCCTTCAGCGCAGGCGTTTCGCTGTCGACAGCAGCAAGCCAGCGTTCGTTTGCTTGCGCCTCCTCCAAGGCGATCGCACGCGCCTCTTCGAGCAGTTCGGCTTCGTTGACCTTGGTGCAGCGGCCGTCACGGACGACTACTTCCCCTTCTACCAGCACCGTACGCACGTTGGCGCCGTTTTCGTACATCACGAGATGCTGATAGACGTCGCCCCGCGGTTTCCAGGCCACGCCGCTGATGTCGATCAGGGTAAGATCGGCGCGCCTGCCCTCCTCGATGGCACCGACCTTGCCGGCAAGGCCGACCACGGGGGCACCGCCCTCGCTCGCCAGCCGGAAGGCCGAGCGGGCATCGATCCAGTGCTCGGGCTGCGTATCGGCCACGCGCGAAAGAAGCGAAGCGAACTTCGCCTGCTCCAGGATGCTGACTGCGGCGCCGCTTTGTCCATCGGTGCCGAGGGCGATGTTGACCCCGGCCCGCAGCAGCGCCGCCGCGGGCTGGATGCCGCTCCCGAGGATGAGGTTGCTGACCGGGTTGTGGACGACGTTCACGCTCCGCTCCGCTGCGAGCTCTACGTCTTCCCGCCTGCACCAGACGAAATGCGCGAGCGAGCTGCGCTGATTCACAAGGCCGAAACGATCGAGGTAGCGCACAAAGCTGCCGCCGTGCTCCGGCGGCGCCATCAGGTATTGGGTCTTGGCCTCCAGCAGATGGGTGTGCAAACCCACGCCATGCCGCGCCGCGAACTCACCGGTAAGTTCGAGCAGCCTGGTCGTGCATCGCTGCGGCCCGTCAACGCCGAGCATCACGCCAAGGCGTGCATGAGTGCCGTGCCAGCGTTTGACCAGGTGCTCCATCAAGACGAAGTACTCTTCCGGCGGCGGCCGCTTGGCAGCGCGCCAGCGGCTGCGCACATCGTCCGGCAGCGCGCCCTGGTCGATGGGCAACGAGTCGAGATACATCCGGTCCTCGTACATCGGCGCCACGACGGCTCGAATTCCGATGTCGCGGTACGCCGCGAGCGCCGCCTCCACATTTTCCACCGACGGCAGCAAGCCGTCGCGCAGGTGGTCGACGTGCGAAGTGATGCCGCGTTTGAGCATCGCCATCGCATGCAGGCTTGCACCCACGTAAGCTGCGCGCCTCGAGCGCGGCGCACGCCGGGCCATGGCGCGAATCACGAAGAGATCCAGCGGCTCACCGGGCACCGCGCCCTGGAGCATCGCCGACTGGGAATGTGTGTGGCTGTTGATCAGACCGGGAATAGCGAGCAAGCCGCTGGCGTCGATCGCCTCCGTTTCCGCGGCGAACTTCGGCGCGGCGTCGGGCGCGGTCACGCCGACGATGCGCCCGTCCTCGATCCAGATGTCGGCGCGCTCGGACGAGGCATACGCGGCGCTCCTGACGACCTCGGCGCCGAGGATACAGCGGCGCCTCGCGGCAGCCTCGGATCGCATCAGAGCATGCGCTCGGCGCGCGGCGGGAGAAACGCCGGGTTGAAAACCTGCTCGGGAGCTGGCGCCCGCTCCAGCCCGAACGCTTTTGCCACGCCTTCCGACTGGCGCTGGAGGCGGGTCCGGTTTGCCTCTCCCAGGCCGTTCATGCGCGCCCCCGGCGTGGCGATGATCTGTACGAGTGCCTTGAGCCGCTGGAGCTCGGCGGGGACGTTAATCGTCGGCTCGCGCTGACGCACGTACTCGATCGCCGCGTCGGGATTGGCAATCGTCTCCTTGAGGCCGCGGTTGTACGCGCGCAGAAAAGCCGCTACGGCCTTCGGATTCTCCTGCATGAATTTCGGGCTGACCAGGATGCCATTGCCATAGATCTGCACCCCGTAGTCCCTGTAGTTGAACAGCACCAATTCGTCCGCCTTGATGCCCATGGCTTCCATATTTCCGACCTGAAAGCTGGGAAATCCAGAAGCGGCCTCGAGCTGGCCGCGGGCGAGGAGCGAGAAGTTCAGTCCTGGTTGCAGGGTCTGCCACTTGACGGTTGCGAGGTCGATGCCCTGAGCCTGCGCGAAGATCGGGAAAAGCTTGCGGGCAGAATCGAAAGTCGGGCCGCCGATCGTTCGCCCCGACAGATCCTTCGGACTGAAGATGCCGTTCTTCTTGAGCGTGATGATGCCGGCCGGGGTTGCATCCTGCGTGATGTACACAACTTGCACCCGCGCGGCGGCCTCCGGGTTCTTGGACAGATGCTCGATCAGAGCGGTCGTGTCGCCGTAGCCCATGTCGTAGGTGCCCGAGGCGACGCGCTGCACCGCGGCTGCGGAGCCTGCGCCCGCATCCAGGGTAACGCTGAGCCCCTGTTGCGCGAAGTACCCTTTGCCCTGCGTGAGGAAGAACGGCGTTTGCTGGCCATCGATCACCCAGTCCAGCGTGAACTTGACCCGGGCGGCCTCCTGTGCGGCCGCTGCTCCGGTAAGCAAGAGCCCGGCGAGCGCGGCGATTGCGATGCGGTTCACTTCAGGGGCAGCCGCTCGGGAAGCGGCGGCAGAAAGCTTGCGTTGAACAGCTGATGCGCGGTCGGCTTGCTCTTGAGCTGGACCGAAGAGCCGACGTACTCGATCTGCTTCTCGAGCGTCGGCATGTCGATGTGGCCGAGGCCCGTGTCCCTAGTTCGGGAAGTGAGGATCGCGGGGCGCAGCAGGCTAAGCCGCTCCATCTCCTGCTTGAATTCGGTCAGCGGGTCGCGTGCGTTCAGCGCTTTCACCGACGCTTCGGGCTCGGCGAGCATCTCGCGGAACGCGCGGTTCATGGCGCGCACGAAGCCTTGCACCGCCTTCGGGTTCTTCTGGATCAGCTCGTTCGATACCATCAGGCCGTTGCCGTACACGCGGACCCCGACATCGGCGACCTTCAGCTCGACGAGGTCCTCGCGTTTGACGCCGCGCGCCTCGAACTCCAGCGGCACCGTGAGGAAGCCGCCGCAGGCGACCGCGGCGCCGCTGATCACGGCGTTGGCGCGCAGTTGCCCGTCGACCGTGACCCACTTGATCGAGGCGGGGTCGATCTTCGCCGCGCGCGCGAACACCGGGAACATCTTGCGCGTGACCTCGAAGGGCTGGCCCGCGATCGACTTGCCGGCGAGGTCGGCGATGCTCTTCGCCCCGGACTTCTTGAACGCATAGTAGGCGAGCGGCGCTTCGTCGTACTGCAGGTACACCATCTGCAGCCGCGTCTGGCCGGGATTGTTGCCGTAGTACTCGATCAGCGCCGACATGTCGCCGAGGCCCATGTCGTAGGCGCCGGTGTGGATGCGCTGGATCGCAGCGGTGGAGCCCGAGCCCGCGTCGACCTGCACGTCGAGCCCTTCCTGCTGGAAGTAGCCGCGCTGCAGGCCGAGCCACATGAACGAGGTCTGGCCTTCGAAGCGCCAGTCGAGCGTCATCTTGATCTTGGTCTGGGCCTCGACCACCGCGCACACGCAGAACAGGACCGAAAAGGCTGCAAGCCTGGCTCTCACATCATCCCCCTCTTGGATGCAGACGGCGCGAAGCCGTAGCTGCGCTTGAACATCTCGTAGGTGTGCTCGGACGCGGTGCAGGGCGCGAACTTCGGCGGGTTCGCCGCGTCGGTGCACGTCGGCAGGCATTCGATGCGCGAGTCGGGCCGCGGGCTGTAGAAGAACGCGATCGAGTAGCGGTCGCGCGAGCTGCTGTTGTTCCTCACGCGGTGCATGTTCGAGCGGTACAGGCCGTTGGTCCAGCGCTGCATCAGGTCGCCGAGATTGACCACGAAGGTGCCTGCTACCGGCGTCGCCTGGATCCACTCGTCGTTCACGTTGCGGACCTCGAGCCCGCCGAGGCCGTCCTGCGCGAGCAGGGTGATGCCGCCCCAGTCGGTATGCGCGCCGGCGCCGAGCTGGTTGGCGAGCGCGGCCTGCGGATGCGGCGGGTAGCGCAGCAGCCGCAGCGTGGTGCCGGGCATGTCATAGAAAGGCTCGAAGTGGTTCGCCGGCAGCTCGAGCGAGCGCGCGAGCACTGCGAGCACGCGGTTGCCGAGCGAGCGCATCGCGGCCTGGTACTCGAGCGTCTGCTCGCGAAACCCGGGCAGGCCTCGCGGCCACTGGTTGTGCCCGAAGCCGCGGATTCGCTTCTGCGCCCAGGGGTGCTCGTCGGGCAGCTCCATCGCGCAGTAGAAGCTTTCCTTGAGGTCGGGCGGCGCCTTCTCCGCGGTTGGATCCTGGCTATCGAGGATCTGGCCGCCGACCGGCTCGTAGCCGGCGGTCGAAGGCGACTTCTTCATGTGGATCGCGAGTTTCTGCTCGGCCGGCAGAGCATAGAAGCGGCGCGAGCAGTCGAACTGCGCGTCGATCAGCGCCTGCGGCACGCCGTGGTTGGCGACGTAGAAGAATCCGATCTCGCGGCAGGCCTTGTGGACTTCCCACGCCGCCTTGCTTCCCAACAGATCGACGACCGGGATGGTCTTCGCGGGCTGAGCTGGGGTGTAGACAATCATGTAAGCGCGCGGAGCAATTTCCCGCCGGCGCAGACCGTTTTGCGCCCGGCTGAACGCTTATACCCCTCGCGTGAAATACTACGGACCTGAAGTTCATTCTGCAATGACATCCTTTCTGCGATCCAGAACGAAGACCGCGTCCCAGGGTATCGGCAAGCCGATTCCACGCAAGGAGGACGAACGCCTGCTGCGGGGCCAGGGCTGCTATACGGACGACCTCAACCTGCCGCGCCAGGCGTACGCCGGCGTGGTGCGCTCGCCGCATGCACATGCACGGATCCGGAGCATCGATACCAGCACCGCGCTGGCCATGCCCGGCGTTCTCGCGGTGCTCACCGGAAATGATGCGGAGCAGGACGGGCTGAAGCCGGTTCCGTTCCGTCCGGTGTCGCCGAATCCGCACGAAGTCCAGCTGAAGGCCTCGTTCCTCGCCCCGTATCCGCTTCTGCCGCAGGACCGGGCGCGCTTCGTCGGGCAGGCGGTCGCCCTCGTCGTCGCCGAAAGCGCCATGGCCGCCAAAGACGCCGCCGAGCGCGTGGCGCTGGACTACGAGCCGCTTCCCGCGGTCACCGCCACCCGCGCGGCTGCGGAAGGGCCGCGTCTGTGGGGCTCGCCCAACACCTGCTCGGACACCACCGTCGGCAATCCGGTGGAGGAGCCGTTCAAGCGCGCGTCTCATGTCGTCACTCTGGAGACGACGCTGAATCGCGTCACCGGCGTGCCGATGGAGCCGCGGGCGGCGCTCGGGAGCTATGACGAGCAGGCAAAGCGCTACACGGTCTACGCGTCCTGCGCCGGCCCGCACCGCGCGCGCGCCGAGATCGCGGGCGCGCTCGGCGTGCCCGAAAGCGAGGTGCGCGTGGTCACGCGCGAGCTCGGCGGCAACTACGGCACGCGCAACAACCTCTACCCCGAGTTCGCGCTCGTGGCATGGGCCGCGCGGCGCCTCGGCCGGCCGGTCAAGTGGACCTGCGAGCGCACCGAGGCGTTCCTGTCCGACGAGCATGCGCGCGATCTCGTCTCGCGCTCCGAGCTCGCGCTCGACGCAGAGGGCAATTTCCTCGCGATGCGCTGCGATCACGTGAGCAACGTCGGCGCGCACGCGGTGTCGTTCATCCCCCTGACCAAGGGCATGGCGATCTCGACCAGCGTGTACCGCTTTCCGGCGGCGTCGATTCGCGGTCGCGCCGTGATGAGCACCACGTCGCCGACCACGCCCTATCGCGCCGCCGGCCGGCCGGAAATGATGTTCATCCTCGAGCGGCTGATCGACATCGCCGCGCGGCGCCACGGCTTCGACCGCGTCGAGCTGCGGGAGAGAAACCTCATCCGCAAGGAGGAGCTTCCCTATCGCACCAACACGGGCCTGGTCTACGACAGCGGCGACTACCTCGGCGTGCAGGCGCGGGCGCTCGAGCTCGCCGACTGGAAAGGGTTCGAGAAGAGGCGGCGGGAATCCCGCGCGCGCGGACGCTGCCGCGGCATCGGTTTAGGCCACTACGTCGAGCTGAACACCGGCGCGCCGCGCGAGCGCGCCGAGATTCGCGTGCTGCCCGAGCAGCGCGTCGAGGTGGTGCTCGGCACGCTCTCCGCAGGCCAGGGGCACGAGACGAGCTTCGCCCAGCTCGTCGCCGAATGGCTCGACGTCGATCCCGCCCGGGTGAGGCTCCTGACCGGCGACACCGACCTCACGCCGATCGGCGGCGGCTCGCACTCGGGCCGCTCGATGCGCATGGGCGCGGTGGTAATGGCGCACGCCTGCGACCGCATCGTCGAGCAAGGAAAGCAGCGGGCATCGGAACGTCTCGAAGTTTCTGCAAAAGACTTGGAGTTTGAAAGCGGACGGTTTCGCGTCAAAGGCACCGACCGCTCGGTCGGCCTGTTCGACCTCGGAACCCTGGTCTCGAGCTACGACGAGACCACGCCGCTGCCGTCCTACCCGTTCGGCTGCGCGGTGTGCGAGGTGGAAGTCGATCCGCAGACCGGGGTGGTCGAGGTCGTGCGCCACTCCACCGTCGACGACTGCGGGCGGGCGGTGAACCCGCTCATCCTGCACGGGCAGACCCACGGCGGCATCGCCGCGGGCGTCGGCCAGGCGCTATGGGAGGCGTGCCGCTACGATCCCGAAACCGGGCAGCTCCTGTCCGCGAGCTTCATGGACTACGCCATGCCGCGCGCCGACCAGCTGCCGATGTTCGACACCGAGATCAGCGAGATTCCCTCGACCACCAATCCGCTCGGGATGCGCGGCGGCGGCGAAGGCGGCACTACACCGGCGCTAGCCGCGGTCGCCAACGCGGTGGTGGACGCGCTGGCCGAGTTCGGCGTCGAGCACCTGGACCTGCCGCTCACTCCCGAGCGCGTGTGGCGGGCGATTCACCGGAAGAGCTAGGAAAGGTCCAAAGAGAAGTCGCTCCTAGCGAACGAACTCCAAGGTATAGGCCTTCTTCCAGTCGAGGTTCGCTGGAAGCGCGCCCGCAGCCTGCATCTCCTTGGTGAAGCGCTCCCAGCGCGCGTCGGTCATGAAGCCGATCCTGCCGCCGGCGGCATCGCCCGAGTCGATCAGGCCGAGGCGCTTCATCTCGCCGTGCGAGAACTCCATCAGGTCGACTTCCATCTGCGGGTTGTCCTTCTTGATCGCGGCGTGGGCCGCCGCGGGGTTGGCCAGGTAGCCCGCCCAGCCCTCGCGCGACGCGCGCACGAAAGCACGCACGACTTCGGGGCGCTCCTTCAGGGTCTTCTCGGTGACGTCGATCGTGGTGGCGTAGTTGGCCCAGCCATAATCCGCGAGCAGCAGGCTCTGCAGGTTGAGGCCGACCTTGCGCGCGTTCCAGGCGTCGTTCGTCACGAAGCCCTGCTGCGACAGCATCTTGTCGGAGCCCAACGCACCGTAGCCCGGCTCGAAGCCGCGGATCTGCTCGTCGGTGAAGCCGAACTTGCTTTTCAGCCATGGCCAGTAGTTGGTGCGTGCGATCGCCGGCAGGCGGATCGGCTTGCCCTTGAGATCCTGCAGCTTGTCGTGGCCCACGCCGGCGTGAGTCACCAGCGTCTGCGGATCCTTCTGGAACACGGCGAACACGGTGACGATCGGGACGCCCTGCGCCTGGGCGTTCAGCGTGCGCATCGCCGTGCCCATGATGAAATCGGTCTGGCCCGCGGCGAGGAGCTGGTGCACGTTTACCTGCGGACCGCCGGGCCGCAGCGTGACGTCGAGGCCGTACTTCTCGAAGATGCCGGTGGCCTTGGCGTGGTAGAGGCCGCCGTGCTCGGCCTGCGGGTACCAGTTGAGGGTGTAGCTCACCGGAGTGAGCTTCTTCTCCTGCGCCCACGCCGCCGTGGCCGTCATGAATGCCAGCGCAATCGAAACCAGGACCTTCATCCGCAGCTCCCGATGGTTCCGCTCATGGTAAGCACTATACTTCGGCCAATCAATGAGCGACGCATTCGTCGAAGTCGACAAGGTCGACCTCGCCTATGACGAGGTGGGCGGCAACGCCATCGAGGACGTTTCGCTCTCGATGAAGGAGCACGAGTTCATCGCCATGGTCGGCCCGAGCGGCTGCGGCAAGTCGACCTTCATGAAGCTCTGCTCCGGGCTGCGGCGCCCCAGCAAGGGTCAGGTGATCGTCGAGGGGCACGAGGTCTCGGGGCCGCTCAAGATCGTCGGCATGGCGTTCCAGAACGCGACCCTGCTGCCGTGGCGCACTACGCTCGACAACGTGCTGCTGCCGCTCGAGATCGTGCAGCCCTACCGCGCCAGCTTCAAACGCGACAAGGAAAAATACGCGTTGAAAGCGAAGGAGTTGCTGCACTCCGTCGGGCTGGACGGTTACGAGAACCGTTTCCCGTGGGAGCTCTCGGGCGGGATGCAGCAGCGCGTCTCGATCTGCCGCGCGCTGGTGCACGAGCCGAAGCTGCTACTGCTCGACGAGCCGTTCGCTGCGCTCGATGCGTTCACCCGTGAGGAGCTGTGGCTGGTGCTGCGCGACCTGTGGATGCGCAAGCGCTTCACCGTGGTGCTGGTCACGCACGACCTGCGCGAAGCGGCCTTCCTCGCCGATACGGTCTACGTGATGAGCAAGCGTCCCGGCAGGATCCTCGCGCGGCGCGTGATCGACATTCCGCGGCCGCGTGAGCTCGAGGTCACCTACACCGACAAATTCGTCAGCATCGTGCACGAGCTGCGCGAGCACATCGGTCGAATCAGAAAGGCCTGAAACCGTGGCGGCAAGCCGACGCAGCCTCGAACGCTGGTCACCATGGATGGTGCTCGCGGCGATCCTGATCCTGTGGGAGCTCGTCTGCCGCGCGTTCCACGTCTCGGACTTCATCTTTCCGTCGCCTTCCGCGATCCTGCTGTCGCTCAGGCAGTACGCCGGCCCGATTTCCGGCCACGCCCTGCAGACCTTCTGGACCACCATGGCCGGGTTCGCGATCGGCGTCGGGGTCGGCCTGGTGATCGGCGTCATCGTCGGCTCGTCGCGCCTCATGTACACGGCGCTCTATCCTCTGATGGTCGGGTTCAACAGCATCCCCAAGGCGGCCTTCGTGCCGGTGCTGGTGGTGTGGTTCGGCATCGGCACGGTGCCGGCGATCCTCACCGCGTTCATCATCTGCTTCTTCCCGATCACGGTGAACGTGGCCACCGGGCTCGCCACCATCGAGCCCGAGCTCGAGGACGTGCTGCGCGCGCTCGGCGCGAGCCGCATGGACGTGCTCATCAAGGTCGGGCTGCCGCGCTCGCTGCCGTTTTTCTTCGCCTCGTTGAAAGTGGCGATCACGCTCGCCTTCGTCGGATCGGTGGTGTCGGAGACCGTCGCCGCCAACGAAGGCATCGGCTATCTGATGATGTCGGCCGGATCGCAGATGCGCATGCCGCTGGTGTTCGCCGGCCTGATCGTCATCAGCGTGATGGCAATGGCCATGTACGCAGTGTTCGCGGTGATGGAGCGGCGCATGACCGGCTGGGCCACCCGCGGGATGGATGCGCGTGCCTGAGATCGGCGACCTGAGAAGCTTCCTCGAGGCGGCGCGCAGGGCCGGCGAGGTTCACGAGATCCGCCGCGAGGTCGATCCGGTGCGCGAGCTCGGCCGGGTCCTCGCCGCCTGCGAGCGCGCCGGAAAGGCGGCGTACTTCCATGCAGTCAAGGGCTTCGACATCCCCGTGGTCGGCAGCCTGCTCAGCTCGCCGAAGCGCATCGCGTTGGCTCTGGGATGCGAAGTCGCGCAGATCGGCGAGCGCATGGCCGCTGCCACGGAAAAGCCGATCGCACCCGTCCTTCATCCAGGGAGGGCGCCGTGCCAGGAGGTCGTGGTGAAGAAACCCGATCTCACCAAATGGCCGATTCCGACCCATTCGCCCCTCGACGCCGGTCCCTTCATTACCGCAGGAGTGGTGATCGCGCGCGACCCGGAGAGCGGGCGCCACAACCTCTCGTACAACCGCATGCAGATCTACGGCCCGGATCGCGCCGGAGTCAGCATGAACATCTGGCGCCACATCAAGGCGTTCTTCGACAAAAGGGAACCGCGTGGGGAGAACCTCCCCTTCGCCGTGGCGCTGGGTCCAGATCCGGTGGTGATGATGGCGGCGGCGTTCCGCTACGACGGCGACGAGTACGAGGTCGCGGGCAGCCTGCGCGGCGCTCCGATCCCGGTGGTAAAGGCGCTCACTTGCGATCTCCTCGTCCCTGCTTTCTCGGAAATTATCCTGGAAGGCGAGGTGCTCGCCGGCGAGCGGCAGATGGAAGGCCCGATGGCCGAGTTCACCGGCCACTACTCCGGGGCCGATCCCAAGCACGTGGCGAAGATCACAGCGATCACGCACCGTGCGAAGCCGATCTTCCAGACCATGAACGGCGGCGGCTACGAGCACGTGAGCCTCGGCAACATGATCACGCGCGAGCCGCTGCTCGCGCGCTTCGTGCGCCACATCAGCCCGCGCGTGAGCGCGGTGCACCTGCCGCCCTATGCCGCGGGCTTCACCGCGATCGTGGCGCTCAACGATCCCCAGCCCGGCGAGGCGCGCAACGTCGCCATCGCCGCGATGGCGGCGCACGTCAACTTCAAGACCGTGATCGTGGTCGACAGCGACGTCGACATCTTCGACCCCGCCGACGTGATGTGGGCGCTCGCCACGCGCGTGCGCTGGCACCAGGACGTGGTCCCCATCCCCGGCGCGCACGGCAACGAGCTCGATCCCAGCACCGAGGAGCACGGCGTCGCCTCCAAGGCGATCATCGATGCGACGCTGCCGCCGGAGAAGCATAAGCGCTACGTCAAGGTGGCGTACCCGCCCGTCGACCTGGAACGCTACCTGAAGGGAAATTGAGCCTGGATCGATGCGCACGCTGATCGAGGACCTCGAGTTCGTCCTGACCGCCGACCGGGACGAGCGGGTTCTGCGCAATGCCTCGGTCGTGATCGAGAACGACCGCATCGCGGACCTGGACTCCCGCGAGGAAATCGCCCGGCAGCATCCGAAGCGGTCTTTCGACAAGGTCATCGACGGCAGGCGCTACGGCATGACGCCCGGGTTCATCGATTCGCACGTGCATCTGGGCGAGACGCTGTCGCGCGCGGTGTTTCCGGACCAGCTGCCGACGACGGACTGGGTGCTGAACTGGGCGAAGCCGTTTTACGCCCACACCGACGCGCGCGACGAGGTGGTCGGCTCGACGCTCGCAATGGCCGAGATGCTACGCTGCGGCACGACCTGCTTCCTCGACATGGGCGCGCACAACGACGTCGCCGGCGTGGTCGGCGCAATTGATCGCGTCGGCATGCGCGGCATCACCGGGCGCCATGCCGCCGACGTGCGCCCAGCCGTGGCGCCGGAAGGCTGGACCGAGGAAATGCTCGCGCACCACTACTTTCCCGACTCCAGGACCGCTTTGCGAGAGCTCGAGCACGTAGTCAAGGACTTCAACGGCGCCGCGCGGGGACGCGTCCGCGCCTGGGTGAACATCGAGGGCAAGGAGCCGTCCTCCAGCCTGGAGCTGCACCTCGGAGCGCGTGCGCTCGCGGAAAAGCTCGGCGTCGGCACGACCTATCACCTCGCCACTTCCAGCGAAGAGGCCAGGGCCTGCGCGGAGAGATTCGAGACCACGCCGGTCAAGCGCGTCGCGCAGAACGGCGGCCTCGGCGCCAACCTCGTGATCGCGCACGCCGTCGCCGTGACGCCCGAGGAGATCGAGCTCATGGCGCGCGCGGGGACCAAGGTGGCGTTCTGCCCCGCGGCTTCGATCAAGCTCGGCAAGGGCGCGACGCGCATCGGCCGGTATCCGGAGATGCTCGAGGCCGGCATGCGGGTCGGCGTCGGCACCGACGGCGTTTCGGCGGGCGGCAACTTGAGCCTGATGCGCCAGATGTACCTGGTGGCCGGGATGTTCAAGGATGCGCGCATGGACTCCACCGTGCTCGGCGCCGCCAAGGCCTCGCGCATGGCGACCATCGAGGCGGCCGAGCTCCTCGGCTGGCAGGACGAAATCGGCTCGCTCGAGCCGGGCAAGAAGGCCGACTTCGTGCTGTTCGACCTCGACCACTTCGAATGGGTGCCCTACGGCGACCCGCTGCAGGCGCTGGTGTACTCGGCGAGCCCGGCGTCGATCGCGCAGACCTGGGTCGACGGCCGCGCGCTCTATCGAGACGGCTGGGTGCAAACGCTCGACGAGAAGAGCCTGCACGCCGAAGCACGCGAACGCGCCGTGGCCATCGTCAAGCGCGCCGGGCTGGCTCGAAAATAAATGGTGACTGTCGCCGTTTTTTAGTACAGTTTCGGCGTGAGTAGAAGCGGTCAGCCGGGCCGCCTCGGGTGACATGAGGTAACTGCGCTCGGTCGGAAATTGCTCACCCCCTTCCGTCCTGACCGGAGCATCAATGATCATCGATTTGAGCTGCTATCCAACCCAGGTGGTCGACACCGCCTGGCGGCACGACGGCGATCCCTTCACGGGCGAGCGCCTGCTCAAGATGATGGACGGCCCGTACTACGTGAACGGCAAGCCGCGCCGCATCGACAAGGCGTTCATCCAGCCGCCGCAGGGCAATACGCTGCACCACTTCACCAACGACCACCTCGACCATCGCGAGGGCATCCGCGCCTACATGGCCTACACGGTCGAGCTGGTGAAGAAGTATCCGGACCGCTTCATCGGCTGCTTCGTCTACAACCCGCGCTATGGGATCCGGGAAGGCGTCGAGGAGTTCGAGCGGCACGTGAAGGAATTCGGCTTCAAGATGCTGCAGCTCAACGCCAACATGCACGCGTACCGGCCGGATCGCGCCAAGGACTGGGTGCGCCCCGTGCTGAGGAAGGCGGAAGAGCTCGGGATCCTGGTCAAGCTCCATACCGGCGACGGCCCGTACAGTATTCCCACCGAGTGGGTGCCGCTCATCAAGGAGTTCCCGAGGGTCGATTTCATCATGGCGCATTTCGGCGTGCAGACCGGCGGGGTGTATTGCTTCGAGGCGTTCCAGTGGGCGATGGAGCTCGCCAACGTCTACTGCGAGTCGGGATGGTGCCTGCAGTCGCGCATCGTCGAGTTCGCGAAGGACCTGCCCAAGCACAAGATCCTCTTCGGCTCGGACACGCCGCCGAACGAGCCCGGCATGTGGATCCGGCTCCTCGAGGTGCTGTGCATGGAGCCGCCGCAGGGCATGAACCTCGACGAGGATACGCTCGAGGGCTATCTCGGCAATAACACGGCCCGGATGATCGGTCTGAAAACATGATTATCGACACGCACCTGCACCCCACGAACCTGGTCGACGAGGCCTGGCGCCATACCGGTACGCCGTTCAACGGCGAGCGCATGCTCAAGCTCATGGACGGCCCGTACATGATCAACGGCAAGCCGCGCCGCATCGACATGGGATTCATCCAGCCGCCGCCGGGCAACACCGTGCACCGCATCGGCGGCGGCACCGGCCGCCAGGGCATCCGCGACTACATGGCCTACTGCGCCGAGCTGACGCAGCGTTATCCCGACCGCTTCATCGGCGACTTCAACTTCAACCCGCGCTTCGGGCCCGAGGAAGGCGCGCTCGAGCTCGAGTTCCACGTCAAGGAGTACGGCTTCAAGATGCTGAAGCTGCACTCCAACATGCACAACTACCGCCCCGACCGCGCGCTCGACTGGCTGCGCCCGGCGATGAAGATGTGCGCGAAGTACAACGTGGTGGTGCTGATCCACACCGGCGACGGCCCCTACAGCATCCCGACCCAGTTCTACCCGGTGATCCGCGAGTTTCCGATGGTGAACTTCATCATCGGGCACTTCGGTATCCAGACCGGGGGCAACTATTCGTTCGAGGCGTTCTGGATGGCGATGGACACACCGAACGTGGTGTGCGAGTCGGGCTGGACATTCCAGTCGCGCATCGTCGAGTTCGCGCGCGAGCTGCCGCGGCACAAGATTGTCTTCGGCACCGACTCGCCGCCGAACGAGCCAGGCATGTGGCTGCGCGAGCTCGAAGTGCTGTGCGGTCCGCCGCCGCAGGGGATGAACCTCGACGAGGACGGACTCGAGGACTACATGGGCAACAACATCGCCCGCCTGTGCGGCATCAGGACCACGCCGCCGCCGCGCAACATGGACGAAGCCAAGGCGCGCCTCAAGGACAGCTACGCGGGAGTGCCAAAATAGAGCAGGACTTCCATCGCTTCCTCGAGCGCTACCGCGCCGAGCACGCCGACGACGTTCTGGTCCTGGATGACGAGGTGGCCGCCGACCAGGAAGTCACCGCGGTCCTGTGGACGCTCGCGGCGCAGGGACGCGATCCGATGCTCGTATTCGAGCGGGTCGGCGGCACCAAGGTCGTCACTGGCATTTTCTCCTCGCGCCAGCGCATTGCGCGCCTGCTCGGTACCGACGTTGCCAACCTCCATAAGACCTATCAGGAAAGGGCGCGCAAAGCGGTCGACCCGAAGGTCGTTTCCACTGGGCCGATCCTGGGTTCGGTGGAAGAAAAAGTCGATCTGACCAAGCTGCCGCTGCTGCGGCATTTCGAGACCGACAAGGCGCCCTACATCACCAACGGCATCGTCGTGTGCGAAGGATCAACCGCCTTCAGCGGAAACCTGAGCTACCACCGCGCGATGCTGCACTCGAAGAGCGAGCTCGCCACGAGCCTGCATTCGCGCGGGCATCTCTGGCGCCTACTGGAGATGGCGCGGGAGCGGAAGAAGCCGCTGCCGGTAGCGATGGTGATCGGTGCGCATCCGCTTTTCATGCTGGCGGCCTCGGCCAGGGTGGGCTTCGGCGCCGACGAGCGGCGCATTGCCGGAGGGCTCTTGGGTTCTCCTCTCGAGGTCATCAAGACGCCGAAGTACCAGATTGCGGTGCCGGCGGCGGCGGAGTTCGTGCTCGAAGGGCTCATCGACCCCGATGCCAAGGTCGACGAGGGGCCGTTCGGCGAGTTCACCGGCTATTCCTCGAGCCGCACGACCAACAATCTGTTCCGCGTCGAAACGCTCATGCGCCGCAAGGATGCGATCCTGGTCGACGTCGCGGGCGGCAACGCCGCCGAGCACCTGAATCTCTCCCGGGTGCCGCGCGAATCCGAGATGGCCGAGAAGCTGATGGAGCGCTTCCCGGGCGTCACGGCGCTGCACTATCCGAACTCGGGGGTGCACTTCCACGCCTATGTGGCGCTGCGCGCGCGCCGCGAGGGGGAGGCGCGGCAGGTGATGCTGGGGCTGCTCGGCTGGGATCCCTATCTCAAGACCGTGATCGCGGTCGACGACGACATCGATCTCGCCGACGACTCGCAGGTCATGTGGGCGCTCGCGACGCATTTCCAGCCGCACCGCGACGTCGTGATCATCGACGGCCTTCCCGGCAACGCGCTCGACCCGTCGGCATCGAGCGTCGGCACCACCTCGCGCATGGGGCTCGACGCCACGCGCGGGCCAAATTTCGAAGGCGTGCGCGCGAGAGTGTCCGAGGCGGCGCTGGCCCGCGCCAGGAAGATCCTCAAGACCTAGGTCAGGCAGCTTCGCAGGCCGCGGTCGAGCTCGCTCTTCTCCAGGTTGCGGCCGATGAACACGAGCTTGCTCACCGGCTCCTCCCGGCCCCACGCGTCGGCGGCACGCAGGTCCGTGATGCGGTGGACGCCTTGCAGCACGTAGCGGCGCGGCTCGTCTCTGAAGGCGAGGATGCCTTTGAACCGGAAGATGTCGTCGCCCTTGTCCTCGACGAGTTTCCTGACGTAACCCTCGAGGCGCTCGCGGTCGAAGGGTTGCTCGAAGACGAAAGACTCCGACTCGAGCGAGGGGTCGTGCTGGTGCTCGTGGGCATCGAGGAAGTCCGGCGCGATCGCCATCGTCTGCGCGACGCTGAAGGCGCCGATGCCGAGAATCTCGTCGAGCCGCACCTTGGCATGGCTCGAGCGGAGGATCGGCGCGGTGGCGTTGAGCTGCCGCAATCGTTTCTCGACCCCCGGTAATTCCTTTTCCGGGAGCAAGTCGATCTTGTTCAGGATGATGCGGTCGGCGATCACGATCTGGTCGAGCGCCTGGTTGTCGTGGCGCTGCAGGCTCGGGTCGTCGAGGTGGCCGCCGATGTGCTTCGCGTCGACCAGCGTGACGATGGCGTCGAGGCTCACCTGCCTCGCCACCTCGGTGTCGACGAAGAAGGTGGCCGCGACCGGCGTGGGATCGGCCAGGCCGCTCGTCTCGACCAGGATGTGGTCGAACTTCTCGCGCCGCTTCATCAGGTCCTGCAGGATGCGCAAGAGATCCGCGCGCGCAGAGCCGACGCAGCACACGCAGCCGTTGGTGAGCTCGAAGATCTCCTCATCGGCCGACACGATCAGGTCCGAGTCGATGTTGATTTCGCCGAACTCGTTCTCGATCACCGCGATGCGGTGGCCGTGCTTCTGGGTAAGGATGTAATTGAGCAGCGTGGTCTTTCCCGAGCCCAGAAAGCCGGTGAGGATGGTCACCGGAACTGCGGTTTGCATCAGTGCTTTTCTTTCTGTCTCAGGCCGTTCAAGACATCTTCCGGCGTGATCGGGTAATGGCGGAAGCGCACGCCGATTGCGTTGTACACCGCGTTGGCGATCGCAGGCCCGATGGCGATGATCGGATCCTCGCCCACGCCCTTCGCGCCGAACGGACCGCCGGGATCGGGCGCGGTTTCGAGAAGGATGGTGCGGATCGGCGGCATGTCCATGGAGAGCGGCATCTTGTAGTCGACGAAGCCGGCGTTGAGCGAGCGGCCGGTCTGCGGGTCGATGACGTAGTCCTCGGTCAGCATGTGGCCGATGCCCTGCTGGATGCCGCCCTCGATCTGGCCCGCCGCGGCCACCGGATGGATCACCCTTCCGATCTCGTGCACCGGAATCACCTGCAGCACGTCGATCTGCCCGGTCTCGGTATCGACCTGCACCTCCACGAAGTGCGCCGCGAACGAATACGACTTGGTCGGCTTGTAGGTCGCCGAGGCGATGAGCTGAGGAGTCGGCAGCCCCAGCTTCGGGCCGACGGCATCCCGCACGCTGATGCGGCGATCAGAGCCTTTGACGCTGACGATTCCTTGTCGGACTTCCAAATCTTGAGCAGAAGCTTCGAGGGCTTCGGCTGCAATCGCGAGCATCCGCTTCTTCACCTCGGCGGCCGCCATCTGCGCGGCGCGCCCGCCCATGTACGTGGTGTGGCTCGCGAACGCGCCGATGTCCCAGGGCACGACGTCGGTATCGCCGTGTACCACCGACACGTCCTCGAAGCGCAGGCCGAGTTCCTCGGCCACCACCTGCGCGAGCGCGGTGTGGGCTCCCGTGCCGAGGCCGGTCGTGCCGGTGAAAAGCTGCGCAGTGCCGTCGTCGTTCATGCGCACCGTCGCGTTTCCCTGCTCCTTGATTCCCGGATACGCGCTCGAGCCGTGCATCTCGCAGCCCATGCCCCAGCCGCGGCGCAGGGGTTTTTCGGAAGAAGCGAGGTGAGGCCGATTTCGTTTCTTCCAGTCAGTCTCGAGAATGCCGCGACGAATGCAGTCCTCCAGCCCATGTCCAACGATGGGATGCCCCGAAGGCGATAAGTCGCCCTCACGCACGGCGTTCCTGAGCTTCAGCTCGGCCGGGTCCATGCCCAGCTTCTCGGCCGCCTCGTCCATCTGGATGTCGAGCGCGTAGTAGGTCTGCACCACGCCATAGCCGCGGTAGGCGCCCGCGATGGGCGTGTTGGTGTAGACCGCGCTTCCCTCGAGCAGCACGTTGTCGCAGCGATAGAGCGACGTGAGCGCCGTCGTGCCGACCGCGGTCACGCCGGGCGCGTGCGAGCCATAGGCGCCGGAATTGAACGTGATGCGCGCCTGGCGCGCGGTGATCGTGCCGTCACTCCTGAAGCCCTGCTTAAGCCACACCGTCCCCGGATGGCGCGAGCGGCCGCCGAGGAACGTCTCCTTGCGCGTGAACTCCATGCGCACCGGACGGCCGGTCTTCTTCGCGAGCAGCGCGCACAGGAATTCGCTCTGGAAGAGATCCTGCTTGGCGCCGAAACCGCCGCCCATGTGGTCGACCAGCACGCGCACCTTGGTAAGCGGCAGCCCCAGCACTTCGGCGAGGATGCCGCGCACCATGAACGGCGTCTGCGTCGAGATCCACATCGTGAGCCGTTCCTCGCTCCACTGCGACACGCACACGTTCGGCTCCATGTACGCCGGCGTCGGCCGGCCCATCGTGTAGGTGCCCTCGAGGATGACGTCGGCCTCCCCGAAGCCTTCTTCGACGTCTCCTCGCCTGACCGTAACTGGATCGACCACCAGATTGTCGTTGCGCAGGTCGTGGATCTTGACCGAGGAAGACAACGCCTGGTCCACGCTCAGAAGCGCAGGCAGCTCCTCGTATTCCACTTCGATGAGATCGAGCGCCTCCTCGGCGATCTCCTCGCTGACGGCCGCGACCACGGCGACGCTCTCGCCCCAGTAGCGCACCTTGCTGTCGAGGATGTACTGGTCCCTCGTCACCGACGCCGAGCGCGGGTGCGGCGAGCCGTAGTGCAGTACGCGCGGCACGTCGTGGTGGGTGAGCACCGCCTTGACGCCGTCATAGGCGAGCGCCCGGGTCGCGTCGATTCGCTTGATTCGCGCGTGGGCGACGTTGCTGCGCTTGGTCTTGGCGTGCAGCATGCCCGGCAGGCTGAGATCGCCGGCGTACTGCGCGCGCCCGCTTACCTTGCCCGGCATGTCCGGCCGGCGCTGGCTCTCCCCGACGACGGCGAGCTTGCTCATTTCCTCATCTCCTCGGCTGCCGCCTGGATCGCCTCGACGATCTTCGTGTACCCGGTGCAGCGGCAGATGTTGCCGGCGATGCCGAAGCGGATCTCGTCCTCGCTCGGGTTCGGGTTCTCGTCGAGCAGCGCCTTGGCCATCACGATCATCCCGGGCGTGCAGAAACCGCACTGCGCACCGCCGAGCCGGATGAACTGCTCCTGCAATGGATGCTCGATTCCTTCGATCGTGACCACCTCGTGGCCGTCGGCCTCGACCCCGAGCATGAGGCACGAATTGAGCGGCTTGCCGTCCACCAGCACCGTGCAGGCGCCGCAGTCGCCCACGTCGCAGCCCTTCTTCGTGCCGGTCAGGCCGGCCTCGTTGCGCAACGCGTCGAGGAGGCTGCGCCAGGGCTCGAGCTCCAGCTCGCGCTTCTCGCCGTTGAGCGTAAGGGAGATCTTCTTCACCGGGCGAGGTCCAAGGCTCTTTGCAGGGCCCGGCGCGTCAGGACGCCCACCATTTCCCGCCGGTAGGCGGCGTTCGCGCGCACGTTGCTGATAGGCCGGGACTCTTCGAGCGCCGACTGAGCCGCGCGTTCGATCAGCGCGGCATCGATTTTCCGCCCGCTCAGAAGCACCTCGGCCTTCTTCGCACGGATTGGTGTAGGCGCGACGGCTCCCAGCACGATCCTGATCTCATCTTCTAGTGTGAGAGTCACTGCTACACCCACCGTCGCGAGCTCCATCGCCTTGCGTCGGCCGTGCTTGATGTAGATCTTGCCGGTGCGGGGCGCGGGCGCCGGAACCGCGATCTCGGTCACCAATTCGTCGCTCTTCAGCACGGTCTTGCCCGGCCCGGTAAAGAAGTCCTCCAGCGGCACGCTCCGCGTGCCCTGCCCGCCGTGGATCGAGACCACGGCGCCGTCGGCGATCAACGGCGGCAGCGTGTCGGCCGACGGCGAGGCGCGGCACACGTTGCCGATGATCGTGGCGCGGTTGCGCACTTGAATGGACCCGAGCTCACGCACCGCCTGCACCAACGACGGGTAGTGTTTTATCGTGGTGGAAGAAACTTCTATTTCCCTCGCCGTGACCAGCGCCCCGATGCGCAGCCCGGCCTGCGGGTCGAAGCTCAAGGCGCCGAGGCCCGGGATTTTCTTGATGTTGACCACGCAGTCGGCGCGGCGGAGCTGCTCCTTCAGCTCGACCAGCAGATCGGTGCCGCCCGCGAGCGGCTGGGCGCGTCCTCCGTAGCGCGCGAGCAGGGCAGACGCCTCGGCGAGCGTGGCCGGCTCGAAATACTCGAAGCGCCTCAAGCGCACTCCTTCTTGAGCGCATCGTAAGTGTCGCGGATCCACTGCGCGATAGCGGTGTTCTGCTCGATCAGCGAGTAGTTCACTCCGCCGCCGTAGTCGGCCATGTCGATCATGTCGGTCGTGATCCAGCGCAGGCGGCTGTTCCTCGGGTTCGCGAGATGGCGGCGCAGGACGCGCCGCACCACCTCCTTGCAGGACTCTACCCGGTAGGCATGCCACGGATGGAACCACTCGCCGGGCCGCGGCTTCTTGAACGGGTATTGGCAGGCGCGGCCCCAGGTGCCGGTTTCCTTGAGCTCGCCCGGGTTCTTGGGTCCGTTGGGGGAGACCGGGCGCACCTGCAGCCAGTTGATCGTCCCCTGCGAGATCCAGTCGTCGAGCACGTTGCCCGGCTCGTACGGATCGATGACCAGGCGGCCGGCTTCGACGTCCTCGCGGATGCCGCTCACATCCTGTTCCTCGGGGTTGTCGACTTTCAGCAGGATGTGGCTGTGGTCGAGGACGAAGTTGAACGGCAGGCCGCGCGCGCGCACCTTGTCCGCCACCGGGTTGATGCGGCGAAAATCTTCCGACCACATGTAGATGTGGACCTCGAAACCGATCTCGATGCCGAGCTTCTGGCCCAGCTCGTGGGCGAGCACGTAGAACGCCACCACCTCGTCGTCGCTCACCGTGCGCCCGCTCGCGTGCTTCGCGCGCAGCATGATGTCGTGGCATTGCGCGCCAGTCTCCTTGCAAAGCCGCAGGTTCTTCTCGAGTTGCGCCTCGTCCTTGCCCGCGGCGTAAGACCACAGGCCGGTGCGGATCGGCAGGGCGTGCTTGTGCGACGCGCGCACGTACTCCGCTTCCTGCCCGGGCTGCGGCATGCGGTCGAAGTGGTCGAACACCCCCGCCGCCTTCACCAGCCGGAACTGCTCGTCGACGCTCGGAGGCTGCCGCGGCACGCCCTGGGCGCCGCGCCCGTTGCAACCGAGCGAAATCCCGTCAAGCATCGACCAGCGCCTCCGACAGGCTCGCGGCCGGGCCCGGCTCCGCGTCGACGTGCAGCTGCTTCTCGAGCGTGTTCAGGTGGCTTGCGATCCGCCTTGCCGCGAGCACCGGGTCGCGTTTGGCGAGGGCATCGACGATCTCGCGGTGCTCGTCGGCGCCGCAGTACGCGGGCCGCGAGCCCCTGTGCGCGAGGGTGAGGAGCGGCGTACGGCAGATGAGATGCTCCATGAAGCGGTCGAGCGCCGCGTTGCCGGCGAGCTCGGCCAGCAGCTTGTGGAAGCGAATCGACAGGCGCTGTCCGGTCCTGCGGTCGCCGCGGTCGTAGGCCTTCTGCTCCTCGGCGACGAAAGCGCGCAGCTCGGCGAGCTGCTTCGCGCCGATGCTGCGTGCGAGGCCCTGCACTACCGCCGATTCGATCACGCGCCGCGCCTCGAACACGTCGCGGGTCTCTTCCGGCGTCGGATTGGCGATGACCGCGCCGCGGTTGGGGCGCAGCTCGACGAGCAGGCTGTGGCCCAGGCGCGCCAGCGCCGTGCGCACCGCGCCGCGGCTCACCCCGAGCAGCTCGGAGAGATCCCGCTCCACGAGCTTGGTGCCCGGCGCGAGGCGGTGATCGAGAATCGCGTTCAGGACGGCGTTGAACACCCGGTCCTCGGCCGCGCGCCCGCTGCGTGGTTTCATCGGGCGCATCTTCACCGTGCGCCCGGCGAAATGTCAACAAGTCGGCTCCAATTTTGTTGACAATCCGTGCCCGGCCCCCCTACCCTGTCCGGCAGGACATGAAGGCCGCCCTCGACTTTCTGCTGAACGGCGAGCGCGTCTCGCTGGCGGAAGAAAATCCTTCGCGCACGCTGCTCACCTGGCTGCGCGAGGCGCGCGGCCTGGTCGGCACCAAGGAGGGCTGCGCCGAAGGCGATTGCGGCGCGTGCAGCGTGGTGCTCTCCGATGTCGGGCCCGGGGGCAAGCTGCGCTACCAGCCGGTAAACGCCTGCATTCTGTGCATCGGCGCGCTCGAGGGGAAGGAAGTCATCACCGTCGAAGGGCTCAAGAAAGGCGATCGGCTGCACGCGGTGCAGCAGGCCATGGTCGACTGCCACGGCTCGCAATGCGGCTTCTGCACGCCGGGCTTCGTCATGGCGCTCTACGCCCATTGCAAGAGCGGGGCGCCCCCCGAGCTCTCCGACGCGATCGCCGGAAACCTGTGCCGCTGCACCGGCTACCGGCCAATCCTGCAGGCGGGCAAGCGCGCACGCGAGCTCGCCGACTGGCAGCAGGAAGCGGCCGAGGATGCGGCGCGCGCGAAGCGCATCGTCGCGCTCCCCAAAGAAACGACCCGCGTCAAAGGCTTTTTCAGTCCACTCAGCGTCGCCGAGTTCGCGCGCTACCTCTTGGAGCACCCGAAGGCCAGCGTCCTCGCCGGCGGCACCGACGCGGGACTGTGGATCACCAAGGAGCACCGCCAGCTCGACGATATCGTCTACATCGGCCGGGTCGCCGAGCTCGGGAAAATCGAAGAGACCCCGAGGCAGCTCGAGATCGGCGCGGCGGTGACCTACGCCGAGGCCTACGAGGCCCTGGAGCGCATCCATCCGCACATCGGCGAGCTGCTGCGGCGGCTGGGCGCGGTCCAGGTGCGCGCGGTCGGGACGCTCGCCGGCAACATCGCCAACGGCTCGCCGATCGGCGATTCGATGCCGGTGCTGCTCGCCCTCGACGCGACGCTCACCCTGCAAAAGGGCGAAGCCGCGCGCGAAGCGCGGCTCGCACGCTTCTATACGGGCTACCGCAAGAGCGTGCTGCTTCCCGGCGAGTTCGTCCGGAGCATCCGCGTGCCGAAGCTCGCGCCCGGCGCGCGCTTCGCCGCCTACAAGCTGTCCAAGCGCTTCGACCAGGACATTTCTTCCGTGTGCGCTGCCTTTCACGTGGAAGGCAACAAGGCGAGGTTCGGCTTCGGCGGCATGGCCGCAACGCCTGCGCGTGCACGCCAGGCAGAGGCCGCCTACGCAGCGAAAGGCATCGAAGCAGCCTGCACGGCGCTGGTCGAGGACTTCAGCCCGATCTCCGACCCAAGGGCGTCGGCCTGGTATCGCCTCCGCGCCGCGCAGGCGCTGCTGCGGAAATTCCATGCCGGCGCGAGCTCGCGCGCGCTGCTCGATATGGCCCCGTGACGTGATCCACCAGGCGCTGGCCCACGATAGCGCGGCGCTGCACGTCAGCGGCGAAGCGCGTTACGTCGACGACCTGCCCGAGCCCCCGGGCACGCTGTACGCGGCGTTCGGCATGTCCACCGAGACGCACGCGAGGATTCTCGCGCTCGATCTCGCTCCGGTGCGCGCGGCCGAGGGCGTGGTGGCGGTGCTCACCGCCGCCGACATCCCGGGCGCCAATAACATCGGCCCGGTCGTGGCGGACGAACCGGCGCTGGCGACGAACTTGGTGCAGTTCCGCGGCCAGCCGCTGTTTGCCGTCGCGGCCACCCGCGTCGAGCTCGCCCGGCGCGCGGCGCGCCTCGCCCGCGTCGAATACGAGCGGCTCGATCCGGTGGTGACGATCGAGCAGGCGCTCGAGGCGAACCAGTTCGTGCTGCCGAGCGTGAGGTGCGAGCGCGGCAGCGTGGCGAGCCTCCCCGGCGCGGCAAACCGGATCAGGGGCCGGCTGCGTTGCGGGGCGCAGGAGCACTTTTATCTCGAGGGACAGGTCGCGCTCGCGATTCCGGGCGAGGGCGGCGAGATGCTGGTGCACTCCTCGACCCAGCATCCGAGCGAAATCCAGCACCTCGTGGCCGCGGCGCTCGGCGTGCCCGACGCCGCCGTGACGGTCGAGCTGCGGCGCCTCGGCGGCGCCTTCGGCGGCAAGGAAACGCAGGCGGCGGTCTACGCGGTCGGCGCGGCGCTGCTCGCCCGCGCCACGCGGCGTCCGGTCAAGATGAGAGCCGACCGGGACGACGACATGGTCGGCACAGGCAAGCGCCATGACTTCCTGTACCAGTACGACGTGGGTTTCGACCGCACGGGACGCATCGAGGCGCTCGACCTGACGCTCGCTTCGCGCTGCGGCCTGTCGGTGGACTTGTCCGGCGCGGTCAACGACCGGGCCGTGTTCCATTGCGACAACGCCTACTTCCTGCAGAACGTGCGCATCGTCTCGCATCGTTGCAGGACGCACACCGTGTCGGGCACCGCGTTTCGCGGCTTCGGCGGACCTCAGGGCATGTTCGCGGCGGAGGCGGTGGTGGCGGCAATCGCGCGGCACCTCGGCATCGATGCGCTCGACGTGCGAAAGCGCAACCTCTACGGGCCGGCGCCGCGCGACGTCACGCACTACGGCATGACGCTCAAGGACAACGTCCTGCCCGAGCTCATCGACGAGCTCGAGGCGCGCTCCGAGTACCGCCGGCGCCGCGAGGCGGTGAAGGCCTTCAACGCTTCGTCGCCGTTCTTCAAGCGCGGCTTGGCCCTCACGCCGGTCAAGTTCGGAATCGCCTACACCGCGCAGGCGATGAACCAGGGCGGCGCGCTGGTGCACCTTTACACCGACGGCAGCGTGCACCTGAACCACGGCGGCACCGAGATGGGCCAGGGACTGATGATCAAGGTGGCGCAGATCGTCGCCGCGGAGCTGCAGGTCGACCTCGAGCGCATCCAGGTCAGCGCCACCTCGACCGGCAAGGTGCCCAACACCTCGCCCACCGCGGCCTCGAGCGGCACCGACATCAACGGCGAGGCAGCGCGCGACGCGTGCCGCACCCTCAAGCAGCGCCTCGTCCGGCATTGCGCCGAGACCTACAAGGCGCGCCCGGACGAAGTGGTGTTCCTGCCTAACCAGGTCGCGATCGGAGCCGCGAAGACGCTCACCTTCACGCAGCTCGTGCGCGAAGCGTACCTCGCGCGCGTGCCGCTCTCCGCGACCGGCTATTGGCGCACGCCTGAAATCCAGTTCGACCGCGAGCGCTGGCGCGGCACGCCCTTCTACTACTTCGCTTACGGCGCCGCGGTATCCGAGGTCGCAGTCGATGTCCTCACCGGCGAGTCGCGCCTGCTGCGCGCCGACCTGCTGCACGACGCCGGCCGCTCGCTGAACCCGGCGATCGACCGCGGCCAGATCGAGGGCGGGTTCATCCAGGGCATGGGCTGGCTCACCATGGAAGAGGTCGTCTGGGACGACCAGGGGCGCCTCCTCACGCACGCGCCCTCCACCTACAAGATCCCGGTCGCGAGCGACTGCCCGCCGGTGTTCAACGTCTGGCTGTGGGAAAAGGGCGAGAACGTGCGCGACGTGGCGCATCGCTCCAAGGCGGTCGGCGAACCGCCGCTGATGCTCGCGCTTTCGGTGTTCCAGGCGATCGCCGACGCCGTCGGCGCGACCGCTGGCTCACGCGAGCCGGTGCCGCTCGAGGCCCCCGCGACGCCCGAGAACATCCTGAAGGCCATCCATGAGCTACATCGAAATCCGGGTCGTTGAGACCCGCGGCTCCACGCCGCGCGAGTCCGGCACGCGCATGTGGGTCGGCGCATCCGAGATCCGCGGCACCATCGGCGGCGGCAATCTCGAGTACACCGCGCTCAAGATCGCGCGCGAGATGCTCCTCTCCGGCGAGACCGAGCGCCAGCGCAGGTTCGTTCTCGGCGACGCGCTCGGCCAATGCTGCGGCGGCAATACCACGCTCGCCTTCAAAAGGGCAGAAGAAATCGAAGGGGAAGAAGATCGATTCGACGTGGTGCTCTTCGGCGCCGGCCACGTCGGCAAGGAAGTCGCCCGCATCCTGGAGCGGGTTCCCTGCCGCCTGACGTGGGTCGATCAGCGTCCCGAGCAGTTCCCCTCGCAGACGAGCGCCCAGGTCGTGATCGAGGACGAGCCCATCTTTGCCGTCGACGAAGCGCCGCCGGGGGCTTTCTACGTCGTCATGACTCACAGCCATGCGCTCGACTACGAGATCGTGGAGCGCGCACTGCAGCGCAAGGATGCCCGCTTTGTCGGGATGATCGGCTCTGAAACCAAGGCGGCCAAGCTGCGCTCGCGCCTCAAAACGCGCAGGATCGACGCATCGCGGCTCGTTTCTCCGATCGGTCTGTTCAAGGCCGGCAAGCATCCCGCTGAAGTGGCGGTATCGGCGGTGGCGCAGCTCCTTCAGCTGCGCCAGGAAGCTATTTCATCCGATCCTTGATCTTCTCGAGCGCGCCGCGCGCGCACTCTTCGTCGAAATTCCCGCCGGGAGCGCCGCTCACGCCCAGGCCGCCGATCGTCTGGCCGCCCGCGGTGATCGCGACTGCGCCCTGCGCGTAGGTCACGTTCGGCAGCGGCGTCTGCGGCACCGTGGTGGGCGCGGCCTTCGCCATGCGGTCGGCGATCGCCTTGGTGGTTTCTTCCTTGCGCGCCAGCCCGAGCGAAGCGATCGTGTAGGCCTTGTAGTACGCGTTGTCCATCGAGTGGATCGGCGCGCCGTCGCCGCGCAGCAGGGCCTGGCGCACGCCGTCGAGATCGACCACCACGGCGACGACCTTGTAGCCGTTTTTCGCGCAGTTCGCGACCGAGTCGCCGACGAGCTGGTTCGCCAGCTGGGCGGACAGCTTGTGCGTCGTGACAAGGCCTTGCGCGTTGAGCGCCGGCGCCGCGGCGAACGCGAGAGAGAATGCAACCGCTTGCAGTGCAGAAATGCGAGACATGGGACTCCTCCGTTGGATGTGGCCGGCTGGGCCGCGGCCACGATAGAGGAAAACCGCGGCGCGCGGAAGTGCTTGAGGCGACCCTCAGAGGCGCGGCGCGCGCAGGTGCCAGTCGGTGACCCGCTGGAACGCGTGCCCCGCGCGCAGCGCGGTCGCTTCGTCGAAGGGCCGGCCAACGAGCTGCAGGCCGATAGGCATCCCGTCGCGGCTGAAGCCGGCGTTGGCGCACACGGTCGGCAGCCCGAGGTAGCTGCCCGGGCGGGTGAGGCGCGTGATGCGGGCGAGGACCGCGGCGGTGCGCTCGCTCCAGCCGAGCTCGGTCTCCGCGATGGCGGGGGTCGCAATGCCGAGCACCGGCGCGTGCAGCAGGTCGACCTTGGAGAACACCTGTGCGCAGAATTCGGCGAGCGCCGCGCCGCGCATGCGCAGGGCGTCGATGTAGGCCGTCGCCGGGATCGCAAGCCCCTGCACCAGGCGCCCGCGCACCTGGTCGGAATAGTCGCCGCCCCGGGTACGCAGCCACTCTCGGTGGAGCGCGGCCGCCTCGGCCGTGCTGATGAGCACTGCCGCCGCGTTGTAAGCGGCGAAATCCGGCACGTCGACATCGACGACGCTCGCGCCGAGCCGGCGAAACGCTTCGAGCGATGCCTCCATGGCGGCGGCGACCTCGGGCTCGCATTCGTCGTAGAAGTGCTGGCGCGGACGACCCAGGCGAAGCCCTTTTATCGGGTTTTCCAGTTGATTGACCCAGTTTGGAACAGGCCGTGGGTCGCAGGTTGGATCCAGAGGATCGGGACCTGCGATCAGCTGCCCGATGAGCGCCGCGTCCTCCACCGTTCGAGTGAGCGGACCGACGGTGTCGAGCGAGTGGGAGAGCGGCATCGCGCCAGCGCGGGACACGCGCGCGTAGGTCGGCTTGATCGCGGAGGTGCCGCACATGGCGGCCGGAAGGCGGATCGAGCCGCCGGTGTCGGAGCCCAGTCCCGCGAAGTTTGTCCGCGCCGCGATCGAGGCGCCGGTCCCGGATGAAGAGCCGCCGGTGATGCGCTCGGGGTCCCACGGATTGCGGCAGTGGCCGTAATGCCAGTTGTGCCCGGTGGGACCGAGCGCGAATTCGGTCATGTTGAGCACGCCGAACTGGATCGCGCCCGCGGCATCGAGCCGCTCGAGCGCCGTCGCGGTGGTCGGGGCGGGGCGCTCGCGCAGGATCCGGGAGCCGCACGACGACGCGACGCCCGCGCGGTAATACATGTCCTTGTGCGCCATCGGGACGCCATGGAGGGGGCCGCGAGCCGGCTCGCGATCGGCGCGGCGCGCCGCTTCGAGCGCGTGGCTTTCGTCGATGCGCAGGAAGCAGTTTACTTTCGGCTGCACCTGCCGCGCGCGCTCGAGAACCGCCTCCATCGCGGCCAGCGCGCTGGTGCGCCGCTCGCGGATCGCGGCGGCGAGCTGCGTGCAGGAAAGCGCGAGGATCTCGTCCGGGCTCATGGCGCCTGGCGCCGCTGCTCTAGGAGATAGAGGCCAGGCTCGGCTTCGAGCGGCAGCCTGGCAAACGGCTCGGCCGTGGTCTTGAAGATCGAGGCGAGGATGTTACCCGCGGCCTCGACGTGCGTCGGACTGGGCTGCACGCCGTGCTCCTCGATGAGCGTCTTTGCGAGCGTCGGATTCATTTGAGGTCGGCTCCGGATCGGTACCAGCGCTCGAGCAGCGCGCGCTCTTCGTCGGTCATGGCGGTGAGGTTCCCCGGCGGCATGGCCTTCGATCGCGCCGCCTGCTGGTAGATTTGCGGCGCGGCCGCGCGCACTCGCTCGGGAGTATCGAGCTTTACGCCCTTGGGTGCTTCCGCCAAGCCCTGGAAGCTGGGCTTGTCCGCGTGGCAATTCACGCAACGCACTCCGATGATGCCTTGCACTTGCGCAAAGGGAACCGGGCCGGCCTCGGGCACCCCTCTCGGCGCGAGGAAAATGGCGCTCGCGACGAAGACGAGCACCCCGAGGGCCCACACCCATGCCGGCGCGCGGCCCTTGTGGCGCATCACGAACCACACCCGGACCAGGGCGCCCGCGACCGTCATCGCGACGAGCGCGAGCCACGCCGAGCGCGCGCCGAACACCGCGGCGTAGTGCCCGGAGATCATGGTGAAGACGACCGGCAGCGTGAAATAGGTGTTGTGCACGCTGCGCTGCTTGCCCAGCACGCCGTCGCGCGCGTCCGGCTCGCGCCCCGCCTTCATCGCCTCGACCATGCGGCGCTGGCCGGGGATGATGACGTGGGCGACGTTCGCCACCATGATGGTTCCGAGGATCGCGCCGTAGTGGATGAAGGCGCCACGCCCGCCGAAGATCCGGGTGAGGCCCCAGGCGGCCAGCCCGAGCAGGACCAAGAGGGCAAAACCCAAGGCGAAATCGTTCCTCGCCAAAGGAGAACGGCACAGGCCTTCATAGATGGCGTACCCGCCGACGATGAAGGCGAGGCCGAGGCCGATCGCCCAAGGCTTGGAGAGCGGCATCACCTGCGGGTCGACGAGGTAGAACTCGGCTTGGGCGTAGTACATCAGCGCGAGCAGCGCAATGCCGGTGAACCAGGTCCAGTACGCCTCCCACTTGAACCAGTGCAGCGTCGCCGGCATGCGCGCCGGCGCGAGCCTGAACTTTTCGGCGCGGTAGAAACCGCCGCCGTGGATCGCCCACAGCTCGCCGGCAATGCGAGGATCGCCCGACGGCTCGAGGTGATTGTCGAGCCAGATGAAATAGAGCGACGCCCCGATCCACGCGATGCCGACGATCACATGCGCCCAGCGCAGCGCGAGGTTCAGCCACTCGAGGGCATAGGCTTCCACTTATTGGCGCGTCAGGCGCCGCCCCGAAAGCAGGAGTAGCCCCACGGCGTGCACTTGAACGGCAAATGGTAATGCTGGTCCGGATTGGAAACGCCAAAGCGGTAGGTCACGACTTCGAGAAAGGGGACTTGGGGCAGGTCGACCCGCTGACTGCGATACCAGTCGGCGACGTGGAAGACCGCCTCGTAGAAACCGGGGGCTACCCGCTGGCTCACGTCCAGTGTCCCTTTGTCCGACGTCTCGCCGCCAGCGACCAGCCGGCCAGCGTGCCGAAGCTCGACGCGCATGCCCGCGGCGACGACACCCCGCGAGACGTCGACTACATGGATGGACACCCCCGGCATCAATTCAGCTTCGCGCCTGAGTCCTTGACCGGCTGATACCAGTCTTTGACCTGCGCCGCGACGAAAGCGGTGAACTGCTCCGGCGTCATGTCGCGGCTCTGGACGCCGAGCTCGGCGAGGCGCTGCGCGACCTTCGGATCCGCGAGCGCCTTCTTGTTGGCCGCGTTGATGCGCGCGACGACCTCGCGCGGCAGTCCGGCGGGTCCGGAAATACCGAGGAAGTTCTCCGCCACCAGCTTCCTCTGGCCGAGCTCCTGCACGCTCGGCACGTCGGGCGCCATCGGAGCGCGCGCGGGCGAGGTGACGGCAATGGCGCGAAGCTTCCCGTCCTTGATGAACGGGACGTTCTGCGGCAGCGTGTCGATGGCGAGCTTGATCGTGCCCGACAGGAGATCGTTGTGCATGGGCGAGGAGCCCTTGTAGCCGACGTGCTCCATGCGCAGGCCGTAGTCCTTCTTCATCGTCTCGCCCACCAGGTGGCCGATCGAGCCGATCCCGCCCGAGCCGTAGTTCACCGGGTTCTTCTGCGCCTTGATCCACGCGATGAGCTCCGCCATGTTCTTCGCCGGGACCGAGGGATGGATCACGAACACGTTCGCCACCGAGCCGATATAGGCGGCGTGGGTGAAGGCCTTGACCGGGTCGTAGCGCGGCTCGTCCTGCATCGCCGGCGAGATGCTGATCGGCGCGCTGTTCGAAAGGAGCAGCGTATAGCCGTCGGGCTCGGCGCGCGCCGCTTCGTTCGCCCCGATGGTGCCGCCGGCGCCGGGCTTGTTGTCCACGATGATGCTCTGGCCGAGCTCGGTCTGCAGCGGAATCGCGATCAGGCGCGCCACGATGTCGGACGAGCCGCCGGGCGCGAACGTTACGATCACGCGCAGCGGCTTGGTGGGCCAGCTTTGCGCCGTCACGTTCGTCGACGCGGCAAGAGCAAGGACGATGATGCTGAGAAATTTCATTTTTTAGCTCCCTCTATAGATCGTATAGCCCCAAGGCGAACACAGCAGCGGCACGTGATAGTGCGCCGCTGCGTCCGCGATCGTGAACCGGATCGGCACTACGTCGAGGAACCCCTGGCCGGCGAAGTACGCACCGACGTGGAACACGAGCTGATAGGTTCCGGTGCGAAAGCTGGCTGCGTCCAGGAGAGGCGCGTCGGTGCGCCCATCGCGGTTCGTCGTCGCCTTCGCAACAAGCGTGCCAATTTCGTTTTCGAGACGATAGAGCTCAACCGCGATGCCGGCGCCGGGCTTGCCGCGCGCGGTGTCCAGCACGTGGGTGGTGAGCCTACCCATTGACGATCTTTTCCAGCCGGCCGCGCGTGATATGGCCGATCTGCTCGAGCGCAGCCTTGAGCTCGGAGCTCGAATCGTTCAGGGCTCGACGCTCCATTTCAGTCACTACACTTGCACGAGTTGAGTGCAAACGCAGCGCCACGATGCACGGAAAGCCGTGCCGCTCGCGGTAGCGCCGGTTCAGCCTTTGCATGGCCTCAACCTCGTCTCGGGTCAATTGAAGAAAACCAAGCCGGCCCTGCTCGCTCGACGAATCCACTGTCAGCGCGCCCTGCTTCGCTTCCTTGCCCGCCAGTTCGGGATGCGCGCGCACCAGGGCGAGCTGCTCTTCCCTCTTCGCTTCGGCGACGGCCTGCATCATCGCCGCGTGAAGCGCGTCGAGCGAGCCGAAAGGCTTCTTCTGCCAGGCGCGCCGCGCCACCCACGGCGAGTGCTCGAACACGCCGCCGAATCGCTCCACGAACTCGCGTTCCCCCAGCGCATTCACTGCGGCGAGCACCGCGGCGAGCTCCACGCACGCTAGTGTACACTCGAGCGAAATGGCAGAAGCGCCGCGGGTCGAAGCGTCTCGCATCATGCAGCGCTGCGATGCGCTGGCGCGGCATTCGGAGCTGCCTGGAGGACTGACCCGCGTCTTTCT
>DASYPG010000163.1:0-2726 GCA_036006885.1 Burkholderiales bacterium
CGGATCGCGCAGGTACGGAAAGTCCAGGATCTTCGCCGGATCGGCGAGCCCGGGGTCGCCCATCCAGATCCATACCAGCTTGTCGCGCTCGAGCACCGGGTAGCTCCTCACGCCGAGGTTCTTCGGAATGTTGTCCTGTCCCGGAATCTGGATGCACCTTCCGGCGGGGTCGAACTTCAGCCCGTGGTACATGCAGCGCACGTCGTCGCCCTCGCGCCGGCCGTTCGAAAGCTGGGCGCCGCGATGGCAGCAGCGGTTGTCCAGCGCCACCACGCGGCCGCTGTCGCCTTTGTAGAGCAGCACCGGCTTCTCCAGGATGCTGCGGGCGAGCAGCCGGCCGTCGGCGAGCTCGTGGTCCCAGGCGGCGACGTACCATGTATTCATCAAGAAGCTCACGGCTGTCTCCTCTTCCAGGCGATAGTTTAGAAAGACCCGCGCCGCGGATAAATTGCCTCGGCCGGATAGATTGTTCAGAATACCGAACAATGGACTGGAACGACGTCGACGCCTTCTGCTGCGTGCTCGAGCACGGCGGCTTTACCGCGGCGGCGAAGGCGCTGGCGCGCCCCAAATCGAGCATCAGCGCTTCGGTCTCGCGGCTCGAAGGCGAGCTCGGCGCGCGCCTGCTGCAGCGCACGACGCGCCGCGTCCGCGCCACCGAAGCCGGCGAGTCGCTCTACCAGGATGCGGCGCCCATGTTCCAGCGCCTGCGCGAGGTGCGCGCCAACGCCGCGGCGCGCGGCAACGCCGTCGCCGGCCGGCTGCGCATCGCCGCGCCCTACGAGTTCGGCGCGCACCACCTCGGCGTCGTGGCGTGCCAGATGCTCGCGCGCTATCCGGACCTGCGCATCGACATCGATGTCGAGCACGGGCGCATCGACCCGCTCGATCGCAGCTACGACATCGTGTTCTCGTACTTCGACGGCGACCAGCCCGACGGCGGCCGGATCGCACGCAATGTGTTCTCGCTCGCTCGCGGCGTCTTCGCCGCGCCGGCGCTGCTCGAGAAGTACCCGAAGGTGAAGACGCCGCAGGACCTCGCCGAGCTCCCGGCGATCGCCTCGCCCATGGACGCGGAGTGGACTTTTACTCAGGAAAAAAACACGTACTCCGTTCCGATCCGGCCGCGGATGCGCAGCCCGAACGCCGACGTGCGCAGGCGCGCCACGCTGGAAGGACTCGGTGTCTCGCGCATCGTGCTCACGTTCTGCGAGGAGCACGTGCGCCGCAAGCGGCTGCAGCAGCTTCTCGCCGACTACGCCTGCGCGCCGCTTCGCATCCACGCGCTGCTTCCAGGCCGGCGCCTGGTCCCGCCGAAAGTGCGGATCTTTCTCGACCTGCTCAGCTGAGAATCAGGCGGCCTTCTGCTCGGCGCGCTGCTCGACCGGCTTTTGCGCCTGGCCCAGGTTGAGGGCGGTGTTGATAAGCGCCACGTGGGAGAAGGCCTGCGGGAAGTTGCCGAGGAAGCGGCGCGCCACCGGGTCGTATTCCTCGGCGAGCAGGCCGACGTCGTTCGTGAGGCCAAGCAGGCGCTCGAACAGCTCGCGCGCCTCGTCCCGGCGGCCCTGCAGGCACAGGTTGTCGGCGAGCCAGAAGCTGCAGGCGAGGAACACGCCTTCGCCCGCCGGCAGGCCGTCGAGCGCCTGGTAGGTGAGATAACGCTGCACCAGCCCGTCGACCGTGAGCTCGCGCTGGATCGCCTCCACCGTCGAGCGCACGCGCGGGTCGGTCGCCGGAAGAAAGCCGGTGATCGGGATGAGCAGCAGCGCCGCATCGAGCTCCTCGGCCCCGTAGCTCTGCACGAAGGCGCGGCGCCGCGTGCTGTAGCCGCCCTCGCACACGTCACGGTGGATGCGATCGCGCAGCTCGCGCCAGCGCTCGACCGGCCCCGGCAGCCCGAGCCCTTCGACCATCTTCACGGCGCGGTCGAAAGCCACCCACGCCATGACCTTCGAATACGTGAACTGGCGCGGCGGTCCGCGCACTTCCCAGATGCCTTCGTCGGGCTGCACCCACACCTTCTCCAGATGGGCGAGGAGCGCGCCTTGCAGGCCCCACGCGACATCGTCGCGCGCGAGCCCGACCTTGCACGCCTGGTAGAGCGCGTCCATCACTTCGCCGTACACATCGAGCTGAAGCTGCGCCGCGGCGGCGTTGCCCGTGCGCACCGGGCGGGAATTCTCGTAGCCCGGGAGCCAGCCGATCTCCCACTCCGGCAGGCGCCGCTCGCCGGCAATGCCGTACAGGATCTGCATCTGCTCGGGGCTTCCCGCAACCGCGCGCACCAGCCACTCGCGCCACGCGCGAGCCTCCTCGTGAAAGCCGCCGTACATCAGCGCTAGCAGCGTGAGCGTCGCGTCGCGCAGCCAGCAGCAGCGATAGTCCCAGTTGCGGACGCCGCCGATGCGCTCGGGGAGCGAGGTCGTCGGCGCGGCGACCATGCCTCCGGTCGGCGCATAGGTGAGCGCCTTGAGCGTGATCAGCGACCGGCGCACGTGGCCGGCCCATTGGCCGGTCACGGTGCAGCGGCCGGCCCATTCGCGCCAGAAGCCCTCGGTCGCGGCGAGCGCATCCGCCGCATTCACCGGCGCCGGCGCCTCCAGATGCGACGGGGCGTGCGTCAGCACGAAAGAGAGCGTCTGTCCCTCCTGGACCTGAAAACGCGCGCACGTCCTCATGTCGCGGTTGTCGAGCGGCACCTGCCCGCACAGGACCACCTTGTCCGG
>DASYPG010000164.1:0-10401 GCA_036006885.1 Burkholderiales bacterium
GGTTTGCGGCGGGTCGCGGAACAATCCGCCGCGCTCGCCGCCGAGACTCTGGTAGCGTGCGGCGGTGGCCGCTTCCACGAAGTCATCGTAGGAGTACTTCTGGGCAATCTCGTCGATCACGCAGGCGCACTTGTAGACGAACTCCTGCTTGCCGGCGTTCCTTTGCATGCACTCGAGGACGAACTCGACCCGGCCCGACGTCGGATAATCGTTCGCCGCGGTCGCTTCCATCGCCGCAAGGGAAAGCGCCAAGGCAAGTGCGAGACGCATGTTCCATGCTAGCACGCGTCCTCGCCGGGTTCGCCGCAGGCTTCATCGCCTCGAGCGCTCATGCGGCGCTCTACCCCGAGCCGATCGACCTCGGGCATGGCGTGCACGTGTTCGTGGGTGCGCGCGAAGAGGCGAGCCAGGCGAACGGTGGGCACATCGCCAACCAGGGATTCATCGTTGCTGCGGAGGGCGTGATCGTGATCGACAGCGGCCTCTCCGCCGGATTCGCGCAGCACATGCTCCGCGTCATTCGAGCCCGGACGGACAAGCCGGTCGCTCTTGTCATACTTACATGGCCGATGGACGAGGCGATCTTCGGCGCTGCGCTCTTCCAGCGACAGGGCGCGCCGGTGCTGGCACACGAGACGGCCGCACGGCTGATCGCCGAGCGCTGCGAGCGCTGTCTCGCCCAGCGCCGCGCCGCTCTCGGCGACGAGCTGATGGCTGGCACGCAGGTGCCGCGCCCCGATCGCCTCTTCAAGGGCTCGCGGGTCCTGCCGGTGGCAGGCCGCAGGCTCGAGCTCATAGACGAAGACGCCGCCGCGGCCCCGGGCAGCATTGCCGTCTGGGACCCCGAATCGGGAGTCCTCTTCGCCGGAGGCCTCGCGAGCTTCGGCCGCATTCCCGACACCGGGAATGGCACGTTGGACGTATGGATAAAGACGCTAGGCCGCCTCGCCGCCCTGCCTGCGCGCTCCGTGGTTCCCGCGCACGGAGCGCCCGGCCCGCCTGCTCGCCTTGGCGAGCTCACCGCCTATTTGTCCGCCCTGCAAAGCCGCACGCAGCAGGCCTATGCCGCCGGCCAGAGCCTGCTCGAAGCGCCAAGGAAGGTCCGGGTCGACGAGTACCGTCAATGGGCGCTCTACGACACACTGCATCCGCGCAACGTGCATCACGCCTATCTCGCTCTGGAGCGGCGTGATCTTGAAGGTGGAGGCGATCAGCGCTGATACGTGCCGCGCTGCGAGTGGGACGCGTCCCCCGCGGAGCCCGGAGCGCAGTCCCTGAACCGCCTGCGTTAGGCGCATACTATGTCCGGCAGGAGGGTCCCATGCTCACGGACGGAAGCCACGCGCGTCTGGTGCACTCCGTGATTCGCGGTACGTCGCCCAGTGCGAACGCACCCGAGCACGTGATGCGCTCGTGGCTGCGCTGCGTCGACGAATACGGCCTCGATCCCGAGTCGAGCGCGCAGCCGGCAGTGCTCTCGCAGCAGGAGTTCGTCGCGCGCAAGGAGCAGAGCCTCGAGCTCATGTCCTTCGCCGATACCGAGCTGGCGCATCTTCACCGCCAGCTCGCCGGCTCGGGCCACTCGATCATCCTGACCGACCGCGACGGCGTGCTGCTCTCCTACTACGGGGACCCGAGCTTCAGGCACGCCGCCGCGCGCGCCGGCTTGGTCCCCGGCGGCGTGTGGAGCGAGCGCTACGGCGGCACCAACGGCATGGGAACCTGTCTCGCCGAGCGCACGCCGCTCATCGTGCATCGCGACCAGCACTTCCTCGCCCGCAACACCGGCCTGACCTGCTGCGCGGCGCCCATCTTCGATCCCGCCGGCGAGCTCGCCGGGGTGCTCGACGCATCCGGCGAGTCCGATCGCGCGCAGCAGCACACGCTCGTGCTGGTGAACCTGTCGGCGCAGGCGCTCGAGAAGCGCCTGTTCCTGCATCGCTTCCGGGACGCCTTCGTGGTGCGCTTCCACGGCCGGCCCGAGCTCGTCGGAACGTCGAGCGAAGGCATGCTCGCGTTCGACGCCGACGGCAGGATCGCCGCGGTCGATCGCAACGCGCTCTTCCAGCTCGGCTGCAAGCAGGCGGCCGACCTCATGAGGGGCGCGCCGCTTGAGCGCGTGTTCAACATCTCCCTGCCGGCGCTGCTTGGCCGCTGCCGCAAGAAGTCGTTCCATCCGCTGCCGGTCTACGAGATGCGCCACGGCGGGCGCTTCTTCGCTCTGGCGCAGGAACCGGAGTCGGCGCAAGGCTCGCCGCGCGCCGCCCCGGCGGCGCCCGCCGCCGCGGCCGCGCCGGCCGCGGCTCCGGGGCCGCTTGACGAGCTCGATTTCGGCGACCCGGTCATGGCGCGCAGCATCCGCGCCGCCAAGCGGGTCGCCTCGCGCGCCCTGCCGATCCTGCTCGTCGGCGAAACCGGGACCGGCAAGGAGCTCTTGGCGCGCGCGCTGCACGCGGCGAGCGAGCGCGCGGCAGCGCCGTTCGTCGCCGTGAGTTGCGGCGAACTCTCCGAGGAGTTGCTCCAGAGCGCGCTTGCGCAGGCACGGGCCGGAACGCTGTTCCTCGACGACATCGGCGAGCTGCCCGGCGCGCTGCAGGCGCGCCTGCTCCACGTCCTGGAGCGGCGCGAGGCCGGCCCGGCCCCGGGCGAGCGGCGCCTGGAGGACGTACGGCTGATCGCGGCGAGCGCGGCGAGCCTCGAGCCCAGGATCCGGCGCAAGGAGTTTCGTGAGGACCTGTTCTATCGGCTGCAGGGGCTCGCGCTGACGCTGCCGCGGCTCTGCGAGCGCGCCGACAAGCGCGCGCTCATCCGGCATGTCTTTGCCCAGGAAGCGGCCGACACGCCCTCGGTGTCGCTCAGCGAGTCGCTGATCGAGGTGCTGTGCGCGCAGCGCTGGCCTGGCAACCTGCGCCAGCTGCGCAACGCGCTGCGCGCCATGATCGCGCTGCGCTCCTGCGATCGGTTGGACGTGGCCGACCTGCCGCCGGACTACAGCCTGGGCGCGCGCATCGTCGAAGCCGAGCCGACCGCCGAGGGGCTGAATGCGCTCGGCAAGGCCGAGCGCGCGGCGCTGCTGCGCGAGCTCGAGCGCGAGCACGGCAACATCAGCCACGTCGCACGCAACCTTGGCGTCAGCCGCAACGCCGTGTACCGGAAGATGCACCGGCTGCGCATCGCCTGGCCCGCCAAGGATCCGCGGCACTGACCGGCAGGCGGGCTTCAGTTTCTCGAGGCGCGCAGGTTGCGGGCGTGGAACCGGAGGTGGTCCTCGATGAAGGTCGCGATGAAGAAGTAGCTGTGGTCGTAGCCCGGCTGCAGGCGAAGCTCGAGCGCCACGCCCGCAAGTGCGCAGGCTTCCTCGAGCAGCGCCGGCTTGAGCTGGCTCTCGAGGAACGGGTCGCTCGCGCCCTGGTCGACGAGCAGCGGCGGCCCGCGCCAGCCCCGCTCCGCGATCAGCGCGGTCGAATCGTATTCGCGCCACGCGGCGCTATCGGGCCCGAGGTACCCGGTCAGCGCTTTCTCGCCCCAGGGACAGCGCATCGGCGACGAGATCGGCGCGAACGCCGACACGGACTTGTACTGGCCGGGGTTTTTCAGCGCCGCGGTCAGCGCGCCGTGCCCGCCCATCGAATGGCCGAATACGCCGGCCCTTGCGGAATCCACCGGGAATTCCGCGGCCACGAGCCGGACTAGCTCGCCCGTCACGTACGAATACATCCGGTAGCCGCGCGACCACGGCGCCTGGGTGGCGTCGACGTAGAACCCCGCGCCCAGGCCGAAGTCGTAGCTCTCGCTCTCGCCCGGGATCTTCAGCCCGCGCGGGCTGGTGTCGGGCACGACCAGCGCGAGCCCGAGCTCTGCGGCGACGCGCTGCGCGCCGGCCTTGACGATGAAATTCTCCTCGGTGCAGGTGAGGCCCGAGAGCCAGTAGAGCACCGGCACCGCGCCCGCCTCGGCCTGCGGCGGGAGAAACACGCCGAAGCGCATCACGCAGCCGGTTTCGCGCGCCTCGTGGCTGTAGACGCCTTGGGTACCACCAAAGCATCTGCTCCCGGAGACCTTGGTCAGCGCCATCCGGGGAACTTACAGGCTAATACACCACCACCGCGCGGATCGATCTTCCGGCATGCATGAGATCGAAACCCTCGTTGATGTCGCCGAGCTTCAGCTTGTGGGTAATGAGATCGTCGATGTTGATCTTGCCCTCCATGTACCAGTCGACGATCTTCGGCACGTCGCGGCGGCCTTTCGCGCCACCGAACGCGGTGCCTTTCCACACGCGCCCGGTGACGAGCTGGAACGGGCGCGTCTTGATCTCCTGTCCGGAGCCCGCGACGCCGATGATCACCGACACGCCCCAGCCGCGATGGCAGCACTCGAGCGCCTGGCGCATCACGTCGACGTTGCCGATGCACTCGAAGCTGTAGTCGGCTCCGCCGCCGGTCAGTTCGACCAGGTGCGCCACCACGTCGCCGCCAACCTCCTTCGGATTGACGAAGTGCGTCATGCCGAACTTCTCGCCCAGCGCCTTGCGCGCGGGATTCAAGTCGACGCCGATGATCTTGTTGGCGCCGACCAGGCGCGCACCCTGGACCACGTTGAGGCCGATGCCGCCCAGGCCGAATACCACCACGTTCGCGCCCGGCTCGACCTTGGCGGTGTTGATCACCGCGCCGATGCCGGTGGTCACGCCACAGCCGATGTAGCACACCTTGTCGAACGGCGCGTCCTCGCGGATCTTGGCGAGCGCAATTTCAGGCAGCACCGTGTAATTCGCGAAGGTGGAGCAGCCCATGTAGTGATGCACCGGCTTGCCGCCGAGCGAGAAGCGGCTGGTGCCGTCTGGCATGAGTCCCTTGCCCTGAGTGGCGCGTATGGCGGTGCACAGGTTGGTCTTGCCCGACAGGCACGACTTACACTGACGGCACTCGGGCGTATAGAGCGGAATCACGTGGTCGCCCTTCTTGAGCGAGCTCACGCCTGCGCCGATGTCGACCACGATGCCCGCGCCCTCGTGGCCGAGGATGGCCGGGAACAGGCCCTCGGGATCGGCCCCCGAGCGCGTGAACTCGTCGGTATGGCAGATGCCAGTCGCCTTGATCTCGACCAGCACCTCGCCCGCCTTGGGGCCCTGCAGCTGCACCGTTTCTATCGTTAGCGGCGACCCCGCCTTGTGGGCTACCGCTGCGCGGACGTCCATGGAATTACCGCGCCAGAACGCCGGAAGCCTTGGCGGTATGCGTCGCGATGGCATCCATCAGCGCCGGCGACAAGCAGTCGTACGGCTCGAGCTTTAGCTCCTTCAGCCTCGCCCGCACCGCGCCCATGTTGGCGGGATCGGCGCCGGACTCGATGATCGACGAGACGAAAGCGCCGAATTGCGCCGGCTGCCAGCCCTGCTCCTTGGAGAGCTCGGTATGGATGAAATCGAGGCCGAAGAACGGGTGGCCCTTGTTCTCGATGCGGCCGTACATGTGTACGCCGCATTCCTTGCAGGCGTGGCGCTGGATCGTCGCCTTCGGATCGACGACCGCGAGCTTTTGCCCGTTCGCCTCGACGCTGACCTTGTCGCGCGGCACGACCGCGACCTGCGAAAACAACGATCCCTTCGGCTTCCAGCACTTGGTGCAGCCGCAGACGTGGTTGTGCGCGGACTGCGCCCCGATCGTCACCTGGACCCGGTTCTGCGCGCAGTTGCACCACAGCGTCCCACCCGCGAAACCTGTCGCCGCGGGCTTGAGGCCACCGTCCACCTGCGGGTGTATCTTGACATTGCTCATCGTGAAGTCTCCCGTTTACGCTGCATCGGACAACTCGCGAGCATCTTGCACCCGAGGCGCCCGCGAAGGCAACGCGTCCATCGATTTGCCGCTGTCTGTTCGGTGCCTGGGTGGCCATGTGTTCCGTTTTGGGACAGCCGGCAGCGTTGCTTCACGGCGCATCGCAGCATCACTACTCTGTAGCGCTGCCTGCGCAGCCGGTCACGCGGGCGAGCCGGGTCTCTACGAGATCACGGCGCGGACCGTAATGCCCCATCTTGAAGAAAACCTGCGCTACGCCGCCACCCAGGAGCAGCGTTGCCTGAAGCCCGACGAGTTCGTCTCCTTGTTCCCCATCCTGCGCCATCCATCGCTCGAAGGCTGCCATCTCGACGACGAGCGCCGGAGCGGCAGTAGCGCTCGCTATCGGCTGGCCTGTGCCAGCTCGCAAGTCGCGAGCGGGGGCAGCGCGGCTCGATGCCGTTGGCGAGCGCATTGTCGGAATCCTGGAGGTCAAGATGGGCGGCAAGAACATGACGTTCTACCAGCGGATCGAAGCCGTCCGTCTGCGCGATTGCGAACCCCCTCAGCGCAGGTGATGGTTACGCGCCTCGATGTTGTCGACCAGGCGGCGCACGCCGCGCCGCCAGGATTCGTCGGTATTCCCGCGGATGTCGACGGAAGTCTGGTACAGCAGCTCGTCGGTCGCTGCGTCGCGCACCGCGATGTTGAGGTTGAGGATCAGGTTGCTCACTTTCTGCACCCAGCAGCGCGCGACCCGCGCACCTTCCGGCTGTACCCGATAGAGGCCGCGGCGTTCGAATTCCTTGCGTAGCTCGGCGCCCGCCAGCACCAACCTGCGCTCGTCGTCGCGGCGCTGCGCTTCGCTCGTCAACTCGCGCATCCCGTCGATCAGCTCGAAATCGGCGAGGGCGAGCGGCTTGGGCGCGCCCGCGGCCGCCACAACACACGCCGATCCCGAGAAAAGCAGCACCAGGACGCCCAACTTGTAGGCCCGTAAACACTGTCTTAGCATCGCCCGATGCCAGGGCCGCGTATCGGCGTGATGCTGGTCGACGACCACGCGGTCGTGCGCATGGGTTTTCGACTCCTCGTCGACGGCGCCCCGGACATGCGCGTGGTCGCCGAGGCGGCGAGCGGCGAGGACGCCGTGCGCAGCGTCGCGGAAGCGCAGCCCGACGTGGTGGTCATGGACATCTCGATGCCCGGAATCGGCGGCCTCGAGGCGCTGCGGCGCATCCTCGCCCGGGTACCCGAGGCGCGGGTGCTGGTACTCTCGGCGCACGAGGACGCCATGCACGCCCGGCGCACGCTCAAGGCGGGCGCCGCGGGCTACCTCACCAAGCGCAGCGCCGCGGAGGCGTTGATCGAGGCGATCCGTCAGGTCCACCAGGGCGGCAGCTTCCTCGAGCCGCAGATCGCGCAGCAGCTTGCCGCGCAGCAGGTCACCCCGGAGCCGCTCGATACCCTGAGCGAGAAGGAGTTCAAGGTGTTCATCGCGCTCGCCAGCGGCCAGTCGGTCCAGGACATCGCCGAGGTCATGTCGCTCAGCCCCAGCACCGTCGGCACGCATCTGTACAACATCAAGCAGAAGCTCGGCGCGGCGAACTCCGCAGAGCTCGCGCTGATCGCGATGCGCGCGGGCCTGCTCACGCCCTAGTCTCGAGGCGCTCCTCGCGCTCGGCGGCCGCCACGGGCAGCACGGCACGCACCGTGACGCCTTCGCCCGCCGCGCCGGCGATCGCGAAGCTGCCGCCGAAGGCCTGCACGCGCTCGCGCATCCCCGCGACGCCGAAGCGGCCGGTCCGCGCCGCGCCGGCCTCGTCCAGACCCTTGCCGTCGTCGCGCACGCAAACCACCACGGCATCCGCGAAGCCGCCGGCGCGCTCGCGCTGCACCGAGACACTCACACCACGCGCGCCGGCATGCCGCACGACATTGGTCAAGGCCTCCTGCACGATGCGGTAGACGGTGATGTTGAGCGCCTCGCCGAGGCTCTCGAGATCGCCCGCCAGCGCGAGCTCCCAGCGCACCTGCGGGTGGCGCTGCGACCACGTCGCCAGCGCGTCGCGCAGCGTCTCGGCCAGGCCCAGATCGTCCAGGCCGCTCGGCCGCAGGCGCCGGATGAGGCCGTGGACGACGTCGTAAATGTGCGAGGCCACCGACACGATCGTGTTGGCGTTGTCGCGCACGTCGGACTTCGCTTCGCCGGCGCGGCCGGCGATCGCCGTGCCGATGGTCTTGATGGCGGTCACGCACTGGGCCAGCTCGTCGTGCAGCTCGCGCGCGATGGCGCGCCGCTCGCCTTCGAGCCGCGACTGGATGAGCGCGGTCAGCTTGCGATTCTGCTCCAGCTCGAGCTCCGCCGCCTGCATGCGCTTGTGCTCGGTGATGTCGCGCATGCTGCAGATCTCGCCGATCACGCGGTCGGCCGCGGGATCGACCAGCGGCGCCGCGGAGAGCGCCACGTCGAGCACGCGGCCGCTCTTCGTCAGGCGCTGGCTCTCGGCGAGCTCGACCGGTGCGCGCCGGCCGATCGACTCGAGCTGCGCGCGCAGCTCCTCGTGCCGCTCCGGCGGGGCGATCAGCGTCGCCGGGCTGCCGACGAGCTCGTGCTGCGCGTAGCCGAGCAACCGCTCCGCGGCCGCGTTGCAATAGGTGATCCGCCCCGACAGATCGCTGATGATGAGCGCATCGCTCGACTGCTGGGCCACCAACGCGAGCTGGCGGTTCTGCGCCAGGCTTTCCTCGAGCGCCTGTGCCATGCGGTTGAAGCCGCGGCTGATCGCGTCGAATTCGTCGGGTTGAAACGCGGGCAGCCGCACGTGGAAGCGGCCCCGCGTGAGCTCCGCCAGGCCGTCCACGATCCGCGGCAGCGGCCTGAGCGCGCGGTTGAGCAGCCAGAAGACCGCCGCGTTCACGAGCACCAGGAAAGCGAGCGCGAGCAGCGCGAAATTCTTCAGGTCGTCCCACGCCTCGACAATCGAGCGCGACGCGTCCGGCGTCACCACGATCGAGGCGCCGGGCAGCTTGAACTGTGCCTCGGCGACGTCGGGGCGAACCAGGGCACCGAACCATTCAGGCACCCGCTTCCCGGACTGATAGGTCGGTGGCGGCGACTGGTAGAGCAGCGCCCCGGCGGCATCGTAGAAGCGGATGTCGTTGCCGCGCACCCGGCCCAAGCGGCGCAGCAAGGCGAGCAGCGCATCGGTGCGCTGCGTCGGGCCGGGTTCGAGATAGACGCCCGCCACCACGGTCTCGACGAGCTGCACCGCGACGCGGGTGGTCGATTCGATTTCCTCGCGCACCGAGCTGCGCAGGTCGTTCACCATCTCATACACCATCGCCAGGGTGAACGCGACGGTCACCAGCGTGATCACGAGGTTGATGCGAAGGCGCAGGCTCACACCGCGCCCCGCAGGTCGTCGGCGGCGCGCCGCAGCGCGCGCGCCATCGCCGGCCCGGTCGCCGAGTGGCCGCCGTCTTCGATGAGGCGCACCTCGGCCTGCGGCAAGCGCGCGGCCAGCTCGAGCGCCGCCCGCGGCGGACACACGCGGTCGCGGCCGCCCTGCACGATCAGCACCGGGACCCCGCCGAGCCGCTCGAGACCGCCGAGAAGCTCTCCCTGCCCGAGGAAGCAATCGTGAGCAAGGTAGTGCAGCTGAACGCGAGCCCGCGCGAGAACCGTAGCCGGATCCTCCGGATCGTTTGCCGCGGCGGCGTGGCCCGCATCCAGGCTCATGACCGCGTTCTCGTAGCCCACCCAGCGCTGCGCCGCTGCGGCGTCGTTCCGGCTGACGACGCGGCCGTGATAGTGCGCGAGGAGATCCGGGCCCGCCCCCTCGGCGAGCGCCCGCCGCGCCTGCGGGACGAACTCCTCTCCCAGGCGGCCGAGATACCAGTCGACCTCTTCCCGGCTGCCCAGGAACACTCCGCGCAGCACCATCGCCGCCACGCGCCGTGGGTGCGCGGCAGCGTAGGCGAGCGCGAGCGTGGCGCCCCAGGAGCCGCCGAAGAGCATCGCGCGCTCGAGCCCGAGTCGGCCGCGCAGGGTTTCGATGTCCTCGACCAGGCGCGCCGTGGTGTTCTCCTCGATCGACCCGCGCGGAGTCGAGCGGCCACAGCCGCGCTGGTCGAAGAGCACCACGCGGTAGAACCGCGGATCGAAGAATCGCCGGTGCACCGCCCGCACCTGGCTGCCGGGACCGCCGTGGAGGAAGAACACCGGGAACCCGGCGGGGTTGCCGCACTGCTCAACGTGGAGCGCATGGCCCCCGCCCACCGGCAACTGCTGCTCCGCAAAGGGCTCAAGCGGCGGATAGAGAGTCGAGTCGGCGGGATTCACGCCGGGCCATTATCGGCCGCCGCCTCATGAAAATCATGATTTTGCGGAACGGACGGCGCCGAGTCGAGGCGCTTTGCACCATAATGCTTTCGGGAGGGTGCGCGGCCACGCCGGGTCCCCTTCCACTCAGGAGATACACATGTGGACCAAGCCTGAATACACCGAGATGCGTTTCGGCTTCGAGGTGACGATGTACATCGCCAGCCGCTAACCCCGGCCGGTACCGAGACCAGGGCCCCGCAAGGGGCCTTGCTTTTTATGCACATACGCGTGCTC
>DASYPG010000165.1:0-11147 GCA_036006885.1 Burkholderiales bacterium
CAGCGACTAGATTTATTTGTTCTTGCGGTAGTCGGCTATTTTCTTCTGCAAGATCCCGGTCTCGTCGCACGGGATGAGGCAGATGCTCTTCAGCGCCGTGAGGTGCTCCTCCGCCTTGGCGACGTTGTTCACCATCAGGTAGGCCTCGCCGAGATACTCGTGGGCGCCGCGGTGGCGCGGGTTGATCTGCAGCGCGCGCGCGTAGTGCTTGAAGGCCGCCGAAAGCTCGCCGGTGTTGCGGTAGGCGTAGCCGAGATAGTTCTGGATCTCGGCGTTGCGCGTGTCGCGCAGCGCCGCCGACGAAAGGAGCCGGATCGCGTTCTGCCAGTCCTTCGCTTCGATCGCGCGCCGGCCCGCCGCGAAGTCGGGGTCGAAGCGCGCCTCGTCAGCGTCCTGGTCCCCCGGCTCCGCAAATGCCGCGCCGCTCACAAGCCACAAAGCAAAAAATAGCAGTCTCACTTCGCGGCGAGCTGGTGCTTCACCTGCACCAATTCCCAGCGCTCGCTGTCGGCCTGCCTGGTGAGCTCGTCGAGCTTCGTCCAGTAGGTGGCGGCGAGCTTCTTCTGCCCGGTGCTGTTGGCCGCCATCGCCGCGCCGTAGAAGCCGCGCAGGCGGTTGGGCGCGTTCTTCATCGACACCTGGTACTCCTTCAGCGCCGCGGCGGCATCGCCGTGCTCGCGCAGCATGTCGCCGAGGAGCTCGCGCATCGGATAGAGGCGGTTCTCCATCGCGACGTGCTTCTCGCTCGCGTCCTCGAGATCGGCCGCGGCGCGCATGTACTTCTGCGCCTCGGCGCGATCGCCGGCGCCGTTCGCGAGCCAGGCGGTGGCGGCGAGGATCTGGATCTCGACCTGCTCGCCCCAATAGGGCTGCTTCGAGCTCTCGAGCCCCGAACGCAGCTCCTGCAGCCTCGCGATGTCGGCCTTGGCCGCCAGCAGCTCGCCGCTGCGGGCGCCGCCCATAGCGCGCGCGAAGTGGGTGATGGCCTCCGCGGCGGGGAAGGGCGAACCGAGCGGCTTGAGCTGCGCGGCGCCCTGCCAGTCCTGGCGCTCGAGGTAGTAACGCGCCGGCACGGCCGCGCGCGCCATATGCCCGGCCGAGATCGGGCCGATGACCTTGGTCACGCTCGCGATCTGCGCCATCAGCTCTTTTGCTTTTGCGTCCTGGCCGAGCTGCAGGTGCGCGTACTGCATGAAATCGTAGGCGTGGGGCACGCCGGCGAGCACGCCGTCGAGCTTGGCCTCGCTCGAGTAGCGCATCGACTCCTCGTTCGACTTGAGGTTGGCCTGGATCGACTCGTCCCACATCCCGACCATCGAGTAGATGTGCGAGGGCATGTGCAGCGCGTGCGGCGCCGCCGGGGCGATCTTCGCGTACTTGTTCGCCGCCGGGATGCCCTTCTGCGCGATCGGCGCGAAGTCGTAGCTGTGGATGATGTAGTGCGTGATGCCGGGATGCTCGGGGTATTTCTTGTCGAGCGGCTCGAGGATGCGCGCCGCCTTGAGCAGCGGCTCCATGCTCTTGTGGTCGAACACCTCGTTCAGCGCGAGCGCGTGGAAGATCTTTGCCTCGACGTCGTCGGGATACTTCTTCGCCAGGCGCTCCATCGCCTTCTCGTAGCTCGCGGTGCGCGTGCCCTGGTCGACGCTCTCGTGGTCCTGGTAGAAGACCTTGATCGCCGCGAGCCAGTCGCGCTCGCGCTGCGACTTCGCGCCGATCGACTCGCCTTTATTCACCCAATCGAGCCCGCGCTGCAGCGTCGCCTTGTCCCAGGGGCCGACCAGCGGGTTGGGACGGTTGGACACCGCGAGGCCCCAGTAGGCGATGGCGCAGCTCGAATCGATCTTGGTCACCGCGTTGAACGCGTTGAGGGTCTCCGGAAAGTGGAACGAGTGCAGCCGCGCGAGCGCCACCTCGAACTGCTTCTGCGCCTCGGCGCTGCACGTGGTCTTGAACTGCACCTTGCCGAGCTTCGCGCCGCGCGGGCCGGCGTCGTCGTCGTGGGCAAGTGCGTTGGAAATAGCGAAAGCGAAAAGCGATGCGACCGCGAGCGCGGTGCCTGTCGGTTTCATAACCCCCTCCTGGGCAGAAGACTCCGCGGCCAGTCTACGCCCAATAAATGGGGGTCGGATCACCATTAGAATTGCGTCATCCCATGACGGTCCGCACCCGCTTTGCGCCGAGCCCCACCGGCTACCTCCACATCGGCGGCGCCCGCACCGCGCTCTTTTCCTGGGCCTACGCCCGGCACCACGGCGGCAAATTCATCCTGCGCATCGAGGACACCGACCTCGAGCGCTCCACCGCCGAGTCGGTGCAGGCGATCCTCGACAGCATGCGCTGGCTCGGCCTCGACTGGGACGAGGGCCCGTTCTTCCAGATGCAGCGCCTCGCGCGCTACCGCGAGGTGGCCGAAGCGCTCATCGCCGCCGGGCATGCCTACCGCGATTACATGTCGCGCGAGGAGCTCGAAGCTCTTCGTCAGGAGCAGGCAAGAAATAACGTCAAACCGAAGTACGACGGGCGCTGGCGCCCCGAGCGGGCCAAGGCTTTGGGATTGAAGCCGCCGGCGGGCGTCGCGCCGGTGGTGCGCTTCCGCACGCCGGAAGACGGCGAGATCGGCTGGAACGACCTCGTGAAGGGGCCGATCAGCTTTCCCAACGCCGAGCTCGACGACCTCGTGCTGCTGCGCGCCGACGGCGTGCCGACCTACAATTTCGGCGTGGTGGTCGACGACCTCGACATGGGCATCACCCACGTGATCCGCGGCGACGATCACGTGAACAACACCCCGCGGCAGATTCATATTATTAGAGCATTACAAAGAGATCTTCCGGCTTTCGGCCACGTGCCGATGATCCTCGGCGCCGACGGCGAGCGCCTCTCCAAGCGCCACGGCGCGACCAGCGTCATGGAGTACCAGGGCCTGGGCTATCTCCCGGAGGCGCTCGTCAACTACCTCGCGCGGCTGGGCTGGTCGCACGGCGATGCGGAGATTTTTTCCCGCGACGAGCTGGTGCAGTGGTTCGACCTCGGCCGCGTGTCGCGCTCGCCGGCGCAGTTCAATCCCGAGAAGCTCGCCTGGATCAACCAGCAGTACCTCAAGGAAGCCTCCGATGCGCGCCTCGCGCAGCTCGTCGAGCCCGAGCTGCGCAAGCGCGGTGCGCAGCTCGCCGGCGGGCCGCCGCTCGAGAAGGTCGCCGCGCTCCTGAAGGACCGCGCCAGCACGATCCCCCTGCTTGCCGACGAAGCGATGCTCTTCTACGCGCTCGAGGTGGACCCGGGCACGCCGGATTGGGCGGTCGAGGTTGCCAAAGCCCTGAGAATGCTGAAAGCGAAACTGACGAGCGTTCCCTGGGAGCGCGCTGCGATCGGCGAGGCGATCAAGGAAGCGGTGAAGTCGAACGGCCTCAAGATGCCGCAGCTCGCGATGCCGCTGCGGCGCCTCGTCACCGGGCGCACGCAGACGCCTTCGATCGACGCGGTGCTCGAGCTCATCGGCCGCGAGAGCGTGCTGCTTCGCCTTTCGCGCCACCTGGACGAGGATTGATGCGCAGACTTGCCCTTGCATTGTTTCTGGTCCTTCCCGTGCCCGCGTTCTCGCAAGGCCTGGAGCCCGGCGAATGGGAGTTCAACGCGGTCACCAGCTCGCCGCTATTGCCGGGCGGGCAAACCAGCGTGTTCAGGCGCTGCATCAGGAAGGAGGACGCCGAGAATCCGGAGCGCTGGATGGCGCGCCAGAGTCAGGCCGGACCCTGCCAGCTCACGCCGGGCGAGAAATCCGAGGACTCCATGCAGTGGGACGTGTCGTGCCCGAAGTCGAACATGCGCGGCCACGGCGTGGCGCGGCTTACCGGTCGCGGCACGGTGGTAAGCGATCTGTGGATGACCGGCGAGTTCCAAGGCTACCGCGTCGAAACGTACACCAAGACCTCCGGCAGGCGCGTCGGACCCTGCAAGACCTAGCGGCCAAGTACCCCTGCCGCTATAATTTCGCCCCTCGGTCGGGGGTATAGCTCAGCTGGGAGAGCGCTTGCATGGCATGCAAGAGGTCACCGGTTCGATCCCGGTTACCTCCACCAACCGACGCGTCACGCGCAGTCCCCATCGTCTAGAGGCCTAGGACATCGCCCTTTCACGGCGGTAACCGGGGTTCGAATCCCCGTGGGGACGCCATCTTGAGCGGCTTTCCATCTTTCGGGATGGTCTAGGCCACCGCTTGAACTATGAATGCGCGATGATGCCGCCCTTCGCGCTTCAGATACCAGTCGCCGCGTTCGCGGTCAACGACCGCAAACATCCGCCGATCAATGTAGGCAACTCCATCGACGCAATGCAGTTGACCGGTTGTTGACGGCGAGCCGCGAAAGCCTTCCCACGTCACCACGACGTGCGGCTCCACATCGAGCCTCAGAAATTCTTCGCCGCTTACCGACCAGGAGGCGGACAAATGCTTTGCGATCACCGGCCCGCCCGTTTGCGTGCGAATCGTTTCACGCTCGAAGACAAGGGCGTTGAACGGTCCCACAGAGAGGGACTGACCGTGTGCCTTCTCGAACGTGAGCAGGATCGGCACCGCTAGGTAACGCCGTTGGTGTCGTGGCCCAGCAGCTTCTCAAGCACCAATGGATCAATCGGCTTCGGATAGAAGTCGGCGCATCCTGCGTCGAGCGCGGCTTCTTTGTATTGCTGCGCGGGCAAGGCGGATATCGCGATGAAGCGCGTATTCTCGAAACCCGGTTCCCACTTTAGCTGTTGAACGATCTTGCACCCATCGAAATCCGGCAGACCAATATCGAGCAGCACTGTGTCCGGACGAAACTTTCGGGCGACGTCCAGCGCTGCGAATCCATTGATGGCGAATTCAACCTCATGGCCCATCATCTTTACGAGCACCGCCATGGAATGCACTGAGTCCAGGTTGTCCTCTACAACGAGGACCCGGCGCTTGAGAGCCGCGCCGGTCTTGAGCGGGTGGACTGTTGCCAATGTTTTTTCTTTCTGGAATTCCCCCGCCATGCTATCGCGCCTAGGGAGAACCCTAGTACTTATTCGTGTCTCTGCATCGCGGATTTTCGCGTAGCGAACGCACTACCGGGGTCGCTATTTCGTCATCGCGACTGTGAGTCGTAGAGTTTCTGTACTACTTCAACGACTCGGCCAAGATCCTGGACCCGGATGACCAGATCGCCAATGTCCTTCCGTTTCAGATCTCGAAAGCGGAACAAGGCACCACCCTCGTCGAAGTAGCCCTCCATGAGCTCGTCAGGCATCAACATCGCCGCGTCGCCGGATTCCCGCGTGAATACCCGGGTGTGCGATGCAATGAGGCGGGCGACGTTGTTAAGGGTGCCGACGTCTTTTGTGTGTTTACCTGTGGCGCGCGCGTAGGTCACTCCCGCTGCGATGGCGAGCGAAATTAACGGCTGCAGCGCTGGTGGCTCTTTTTTCGCCGGCGGCGTTTCTTCTTCGGACATGTACAGCATCATGCAGAAACGCTCAGTGCGCGTCAGTACTGCAAATCGTCAATTTTCGCCAAGGTCCGAGCCTCGCTCCATGGTGACAGCGGCGTGGGAGGGCATGGCGCGCCGGGTCTAACCGACTTTTTCTTCGCGTCGTTCCAGAGCTTCTCGGCCACACCCTCGATCCTGACCCAGTCGGTCGTCCAGCCGCACGCAGCTCAACGAGCTACCGCATGACCGGCTACGGTAAAGGGCGCAGCTACGCACGGGCCTTCAAACAAGGACTACCGTGACCGGCGCCAGTCTCGTCCGCTACACGCGCGGCAACAAGACCATCGTGGACCGAGGTCGCCTCGAAGCTGGTTCCTGCGAGTGCTACGACGTGGTAAGACGCGGGCTCGAGCGTCTGTTACGACGAGACGGCAGATGCTGCCCTCTTGGGTCGTCCCAGTGCATGAATTGCGACAGCATTTCTCGCGCGACCGGCAAGGCTCCTGGACCTGCATGGAATCTGCGACGCTGGAGGTACCTACAGGTCACATTGAGGTCGCCGTAGGTACACGCTTTACGAGGGGCACGTCATTTATGGGCGTTGATCTGGCGGCCCTGCTCGACGAGGAGCACGAAATATCCTTGCGCTTACTCAAGCCGCCGAATTTCGGAGGCTAACAGGCGACCAGGCTAACGGCGTCGTCGGCCCTCAGAGAATCAAGCGCAACACGGCACCCACTATGAGTGGCCCGCCAATCGAGAAGGCCAGCACGGCGGCGAGGATCCAAAATAGCCCGCTGTCCTGGCTGGTTGCTATTGCGGGCTTCTTGCGGGCTCCCATGATGAAGCGTTTCTGCTAAGCCGCTTTTGGCTCACTCCAGGGTGGCGGCGCAGAGGTGGTCTTCCCGGTACGGAGAAGGTCGCCCTCATACAGGTACTCGCCCGATTTGTTGGGATGGCGCCTGAGCTGCGTGGCGTCCAGCAGGAAGGCGATGTACGGCAACCTCCGGCCCTCAACCGTTCGCCAGCTCAGCACCAAGACAGGTCGATAGTCCTCGAACACCAAATCAGCGGCATACAGGTGCCCGTTCACCCGGTAGTAGACGCGCCGCCGTTGCAGAGCACTCCTACGTTCGCTAGACGACATACGGCGGGGCGGCGCAAGGCACGTGCCAATGTCTGCTACTTACCGACCAAGGCGATCCAACCTGCTATTCCATTGGGAGAAAGGCGCAAGGCGAGAAGCGCGTAGTAGCGTTTTGATGGCGGCCGGGTGGGCAAGACTTACACGCCCGGGAAATTCCTAGTCGTAAACGCTCACCGCAACCAAGTGGGGGCAGATCGAAAATAATCCGACGGGCAAGGTGTCGCATTTTTCGCGACTGTGCCATCATTTTTTGCACTACATACCCGATACCCCATGCCCTCCACCGCCCGCTCCAATACAGTCCGCGGCGCCGCCCAAGTACTAGGCGTAGAGCCTTTGGCGGAGATGCTGGGCGTTAGCGTGCTGCAAATAGAGCGATGGACCAGCGGCGCGGAATCGGTGCCTACCGACATATTCCTGCTGGCCGTAGACCTTCTCGAGCAATACGAGCGCCGCAAAGCACCCAGATCAACGGGCAACGACACACAGGAAGGGCAACGCTAGGCCCGGTGCGCCCCTCTTGGGCTACCCAGGGCCGGGCTTTTACTCAGAACCTTATCGCTGATCTGTAGCACTAGCTCCGTGCGGGTGGTTTCAACGCCGCATGCGCAGCATTCATAGACGGCCGAAACTTTTTGCCCTCTCACAGCGTGGAACTCGGCGGCCCCGCAGCTAGGGCAGCAAGCCACCACAGTGCCTACCTTGACGGAAACGCTTGATGAACGGAAAGGGCTCCGCATGCGCGACCTTTCGACGTGCCTGAGCGGAGTGGGCCGAAGGAATATTCGGCTTATAACAGCGCGGAGGTTGCTCGCTGACCTTGCATCCGAAGCAGGATCCATAGTCCTGCTCTCTAGATGCCATATGCAGCCTGCGCCCCGCGCGTCTAGCCGTCAAGCGCTCATTGGTCGGCAGGGAGTCCTTTACATGGGCTTCGATGTCGCCACTTGGCTGGATTCAATCTGCCCTTTACGGACTTCTTTAAGTAAGCCGTAAGCCGCAGCTTCACCGGTCGCGCTGAATTCGCACGCCGGTATGCGCGATTTCGTAGGTGTCGTCGTCGATGCTGTTCAAGTGCTCGCCGGTCGAGAGACGAGCTTCCTTCGCCGCTGCCACGGCGCCCCCCGATCCGCCGGTCCAGTGCTGCCACACGTAGACGCGGTAACGCGTTCCGCTCTCGCTCTTGGCGATGAAATCGTCGATGAGCGTCGGCCGATTTGGCAGTGCCGTGGCCATCTACATGCTCGCCTCAAGAGGCATTCGACCGCTAGTCGTCGCGACGCTCGCTGTGATCCCCGCGTGCTGAAGGATTGATGACCGGCGCATCCTCGCCGCTGATGATGTCTATCAACTGAAGGAGCACGCGCTGTGGCACGCCCAGCCTGCCGCTCATCATCATGCGAACGGTGCCCACGGCCATTCCGAGCCGAACGGCAAGCTCCTCTTCACCGCCAAGTACCGCTGCCGCCTTTCTAATAGCGTGGCTCTGCAGGGTTGTTGTATCCCCCATTCGAAAAGTATGCGGGTAAACACGCGCCATGCCAATGCTGCGACTGCTGACCCGCACTACGCGCAGCGTGTCGGCCGACGCAGGCGGGCGAGCGGCTGCTCCAGACCGCAGGTCATCGCTTCGACGAGATTCAGGCCGGCCTGATCGACATCGTTGCCCAGCGCTACGACGCGGGCGTGCGGGGCGGCGAGCAGGTGGCGAGGGACATGATCGCCAAGGTGCGCGTCGAAGGCCAGCTCACTTGCGATACAGGCGCTGACGCAGTCACACGCGCGCAAAGAAACCCCGCCGGCCGCTGCGCGCCGGTGTATAACAGCGGATGAATCGGCTGACGACCTGGCTGCAGCTCGCGATCGTGGTCGCGCTTGCGTTTGCGTCGTGGATCAGCGCAATCGACACCACCGGAAACAGCGCGCAAAGCTCGGTCCTTTGGGCTGCTACCGGGATCGCCGCGGCTTGGCTGGTCTTTCGTCTCGCGAGGCGCGCGTACTGACGCCCGCATGCACCCGACTCACATGCGCGCGCTGCGAAGGGCCGTCGAGATTGCGGGCGGCACGGCATCTCTCGCCGCCCGCCTCAGGTTGCCCCCGCTGCGGCTCGCCGCGTGGATCGAAGGCACGAGCGAAATGCCGGCGGCGATGTTTCTCCTGATCGTGGAGACCATCGTCGAGTGGCAGTGCGCGCGGCCGGGCGGAGCGACTGAGAGTGCGGAAGCCGAAGCGTTCAGGTACCGGGAAGCGGCGAACTCCTGACGCCTAGCTGCACCTGATTTTCGGCGGCTGGTAGCCGTGCTCGCGGGCGGCGCAGACGCATTCATAAAAGAGCTCGTAGCTCTCCTTCGATTCGTCCTCCACCCTGCCGTCATCTCCAAGGTGGCGCCACTTCCAGCGAAACGTCTTTCCGTGCACTATGAAATAGATCTCGCAGGGCATGCACTGTTATAACGCCTCGCGGGGTTGGCGCGAAGTCGCGGTGCCCCGGCGTTAATGGTGGCGGAAACCGTCACGTCGCCGGTTGCCGACGTCGATACCCGCGCGGTGGCACCGAGGCGAAGCTACCTGAAGCTGCCTGAAGCTACTGAACGGTGAGCTGCGCCTGCCAGACGAGGACTGCCTTCCTGCGCACGCGCACCACGTTGCCGGCTTCGCCTCCGCGCTCGGCCCATTTCGATTCGTCGTAGTAGGCGAGCTCCGGCGAGACCTGACGCCACGCCCAGCGCGCAAGGGATCCCGATACCCGGTGCTCGCCCCAGGCGTTCTCGAACCGGTCTCCGTCGACCACCACCAGAACATCCACATCGGTGCAATGCAGGCTCCCGCTTTTGCGCAGGCGTTCGAGCGTCGTCAGATCGGCGAACACGAGCAGTTCGCACGGCCGCTGCTCGACGCTCGCGTCGGCGTGGCCTACCGACCAGACCGCGCTGATCTCGAGGCCATGCATGAGAACGTTCGAAACTAAGGCTGACAGCTCGGTTGCAGATTGCATGCACGCCTCCGTGCGGGTATCCGACGATCCCGCCGATTCTCACCTCACTTGCGGCCGGGCGCTCGGCGCGCTGATGCGCCGCCTGGCTTAAGACAAAGCCCGACGCCCACGCGATTCAGGTCAAACTTGCGCTGCCCGCATCTCCCAGCAGCCGCTCGAGCACCTGCGGATCGATCGGCTTCGAGTAGAACGCCTCGCATCCGGCCTTGAGCGCGAGCTCCCTGTACGGCTGGGCCGGGAGCGCCGAGATCGCGATGAAACGCGTGTTCCTCAGCGGCTCCTCGAAGCGCAACTGGCGCGCGATCTCGCAGCCGTTGAAATCGGGCAGGCCGAGGTCGAGCAGCACGAAGTCCGGACGGAACTCCCGGGCGACCGCCAGCGCGGCGAAGCCGTTGATGGCGAACTGGACCTCATGGCCCATCATCTTCACCAGGACGGCCATGGAGTGCACCGAGTCGAGGTTGTCCTCGACGACCAGGATCCGCCGCTTGTTGGCAAGAGCAGAGCTGAACCGGTGCAGCGTGACCACGCAGACGCCCCCTAGTTGACCGCGGCGATGCTACCTCCCCCAGGTTAAATCCCGGCGCTCGGGGCTGTCGGTAGGTCCCGCGATGTTGCGTCGTCGCATCACTACAGCCGCGCCGCCGCCAGGGGAGCAAAATCGCGCCATGGTCGGAGATCGAAGGGGCGGGTTCTTCAGCGGCGCGTTCTTCGTGTTCCTGGGCGCGGGGCTTTGCGTATTCGGCTGGCAGGCGCTGATCTGGATCACCACATCGACGTGGAAGTCCATCACCGTTCTCGACGCGCTCAGCTGGCTGCACCTGCGCTGGGCGGTTTCACCCCGAGGCTGGGCCGAGCTCCACCAGGTGCTGGCCAACACGCCGCTCGCGCTCGCGCTGCTTGGCGTCGCCGGGGTCTGTTTCCTGGTCTACGCGGTTCTGAACTGAGCGCCGGCCTCGCCCTGGTAATACTTACAGCATGACAAGAGTAACGGCATGGAGCTATTGATCTTTTCGCCGGGCGCAATAGGATAGGGAGGAAAAGTATCGGGGGAGGACAAATGAAAATTACGTTGGCCGCTGCAATGGCGGCGTTGCTGTTGCATTCCATGGGAGCGCAGGCGGCGGCGGAGTTCAAGATCGCGACCGCCGACAAGCGCGGCACCTATTTCGCGATCGGCGCCGACCTCGCGAAGTACGTCGCGCCGGGCGCCGACATCTCGCTCGAGGTGTTGCCCACCGACGGCTCGGCAGCGAACATCCGCCACCTGCGCTTCGATGCCGGCGTGAAATTCGCGATCGTGCAGGCCGACGTGTACCAGGCGTTCGTCGACCGCGGCGCCGAAGGCCGGGAGGCGGCGCGGATCATCGGCCCGCTGCGCGTCATCCTGCCCCTCTACAACACCGAGATTCACTACATCGCGCGCGCCGATTCGCCGTTCAACTACCTCCACGACCTGAAGGACGCGAAGATCAACGGCGGCCTGGTCGGCAGCGGTGCCGCGTTCATCACGCACACCCTCTACCGCATGATGTTCGACCGGCCGATGCCC
>DASYPG010000166.1:0-11941 GCA_036006885.1 Burkholderiales bacterium
CCAGCTACGGAAATACCTACGTCGGCGAGCGCATGCGCGGCGACTGGCTGAAGGTGCTCGGCAAGCGCGGAGACTGGAAGGAATTCGACCGCGAGGCGGCCGACTACGCCCGCGACGACATCGAGATCCGCTGCTATGCCTGGCTCTCCCGCGTTTCGCGCGGCGACGAGTCGGCGCTGGCCGAGGCGCAGGAGATGTGGGTCTACCCCGTCGAGCTGCCCGAAGGCTGCGAGAAGCTGGCGACGCTCATGTGGGAGCGCAACCGCATCCAGGTCCCCGACGTGTGGCTGCGCGTGCGCGAGCTCTTCGAAGAGGGGCAGATCACCGCGTCCAAGACCGCGCTCGGCTATCTGCCGAAGGACGAAGCTCCCGACGAGCGGATGCTGGCCGAAGCCGCGCGGCAGCCGAAGCGCCTGCTCGCCAAGCTGCCGCGAAGCATGGACAAGCGCGCCACCAGGGAAGTCGTGGTGCTCGCGGCGCTGCGCCACGCGCGCAACGATCCCGAAGCGGTCGCGGGAATGCTCGAAGGCGAGCTTGCGAAGGAGCTGCCCGAGGAGGATGTGCGTTACCTGTGGGGGCGCCTCGCGCTGGAAGGGGCGCGCGTCCATCACGAGAGCGCCCTCAGGTGGTTCGCCCGTGCCGACGATTCGCGGCTCGACGACGGGCAGCTCGCCTGGAAGGCGCGCGCCGCGCTGCGCCGCGGCGCATGGCAGACGGTGCGCGAGGCGATCGACCGCATGTCGCCCGAGCAGCGGCGCGAGGCCGCCTGGACATACTGGTACGGCCGGGCGCTCGCGGCGCAAGGCGAGGCCACCGGGAGCCGCGCCTACTACCTGCGTATCGCCGGCCAGACCGATTTCTACGGCCTGCTCGCCAACGAGGAGCTCGGCTACGTCGGCACCGTCCCGGTCGTGGGCTTTACCCCGACCGACGACGACGTCGCGAAAGCGCGGGGTAATCCCGGCCTCGCGCGCGCGCTCGAGCTCATCCGCCTGGGAATGCGCACCGAAGGCGTGCGCGAATGGCTCTTCACCATCCGGCATTTCGACGACAAGCGGCTGCTCGCCGCCGCCGAGCTCGCGCGCCGCGAGGGGGTCAGCGACCGCGCCATCCATACCGCCGACCGCACGGTGCGCACGCACAACTTCGACCTGCGCTATCCCGTGCCGTACTACGAGGTGTTCCGCGAGTACGCGAAGACCTACAACCTCGACGAAGCCTGGGTGCTCGGGCTCGTCCGGCAGGAGAGCCGCTTCGTCACCGACGCGCGCTCCGGCACCGGCGCCGCCGGCCTGATGCAGGTGATGCCGAAGACCGCGAAGCTCGTGGCGAAGAAGGTCGGCATGCGCAACTTCCGGCCCAAGGACGTCACCGAGATCAAGACCAACGTCAGCCTCGGCACGGGCTACATGAGGATGGTGCTCGACCAGCTCGGCAACCAGGTGCTCGCGTCCGCCGCCTACAACGCCGGCCCCTCGCGCGCGCGCCGCTGGCGCGACGCGAAGCCGCTCGAAGGCGCGATCTACGCGGAAACGATTCCCTTCGGCGAGACGCGCGACTACGTGAAGAAGGTGATGGCGAACTCGGTGTTCTATTCCGCGGTGCTGACCAAGTCGCCGACGCCGATCAAGGCGCGCCTGGGCACCGTGCCGGCGCGCGCGGCCGGCGAACCGCTCGAAGAAGACGACGCGGAGGCCGCAGGCAACACGCCGTGACGCTGGACAACGTCCTTGTGCTGGGGGGCTCCGGGTTCGTCGGCCGGCACCTGGTGGCAGCGCTGGCGGTCGGGGGCATCACGGTGACGGTGCCGTCGCGGCACCGCGAGCGGGCCAAGCACCTGCTGCCGCTCCCCACGGTCGAGGTTGTCGAAACCGACATCATGGCGCCGGGAACGCTCGAGGCGCTCGCCCGCGGAAAGCAGGCCGTGATCAACCTGGTGGGCATCCTGCACGGGGATTTCGAGCGCATGCACGTGGAGCTGCCGCTCGCCGTGGTCGCCGCCTGCCGCGCGCGCGGCGTGGGACGGCTCCTCCACATGAGCGCGCTCGGCGCCGCTGCCAGCGCCCCGTCGGAATACTTGCGCACCAAGGCGAAGGGCGAGCAGGCAGCGCTCGCCGCCACCGACCTCGCCGTCACTGCATTCCGGCCCTCGGTGATCTTCGGCCCGGAGGACGCCTTCCTCAATACCTTCGCCGCGCTTGCCCGCATGTTCCCGGTCCTGCCGATCGCGTGCCCGCAGGCGCGCTTCCAGCCGGTCTACGTGGCCGATGTCGCGCAGGCCATGAGCCGCACGCTCGGTGACCAGTCGACGCACGGCAAGACCTACGAGCTCTGCGGTCCGCGCCAGTACACGCTGAAGGAGCTGGTCGAGCTCGTTTGCGAGATGACGGGCCGGCACCGCGCGGTGCTCGGCCTGTCGGATCGACTTTCGTACTGGCAGGCGTTCGTCATGGAGAAGCTGCCCGGCAAGCTCATCACGCGGGACAACCTGCTCTCGATGCAGGTGCCGAACGTGTGCGCCGGCGTGTTTCCCTTCGGCATCCGGCCCCGGGCGCTCGAAGCCGAGGCGCCGGCCTACCTCGCCCCCGCAGGTCCGCGCGAGCGCTATCCGCGGTTTCGCTGGCGCGCGCGGCGCTAAACCCGAGGCCCATTGGTTAAACTCGGCGCTTCCTAGCGCCATGGCCAACTCCATCCCTAGCCTGCTGCACGGGCCGGTGCGCGTCGTCAACGTCGGCCTCGCGGGATTCGCCCGCGACCTTGCCGCGAACGGCGCCGCAGTGGTCCAGGTGGACTGGACTCCGCCGGCGGGCGGCGACCAGCGTCTTCTTTCCGCGCTTTCCAGGCTGACCACGTCCGCAGTCGAGGAGGCCAACCGGGCCGCGCTCCACAAGATCCTCGCCGCCGACCCGGTGCTTGCCGACGTGCGCCGCGCCGGCGAGCTCATCCCGGAGCTGGATGCCCGGCGGCTGCTGCTGCACGCGGGTCCGCCGATCGAGTGGCCGCGGATGTGCGGCCCGCTGAAAGGCGCGATCTGCGGCGCCATCGTGTTCGAAGGCTGGGCCGGCGGCCTCGCCGCGGCGGAGAAGCTCGCCGCGGGCGGCGGCGTCGAATTCGCGCCTAACCATCACTTCGGCGCGGTCGGCCCGATGACCGGCATCACCACGAAGAGCATGCCGCTCCTCGTGGTCGAGAACCGCGCTTTCGGCAACCGCGCGGTGTGCGCGCTCAATGAAGGCCTCGGCAAAGTGATGCGCTTCGGCGGCAACGACGCCGAGGTGCTGGCGCGCCTCGCGTGGCTGCGGGACGAATTTGGTTTGTTATTAGGAGAAGCAATCAGAAATTCGGGCGGGATTGCGCTCAATCCGCTCATTGCGCGTGGCCTGTCCATGGGCGACGAGATGCACCAGCGTAACGTCGCCTGCTCTTCGCTGCTGCTGAGAGCGCTCGCCCCGGCCCTCGCCCGCAGCGCTGGGGACTCGGCTGCCCTGGCGAAAGCCTTCGAGTTCATGGGGAGCAACGACCAGTTCTTCCTGAACGTCGCCATGGCCATGGCGAAAAGCATGCTGGATCCGGCGCGCGGCATCGCCGGCTCGACCATCGTCACGACGATGTCGCGCAACGGCACCGATTTCGGCATCCGCGTCGCTGCGCTCGGCGACACGTGGTTCAGCGCGCCGGTCGAGATGCCGCACGGCCTGTACTTCTCGGGCTTCAGCGCCGCCGACGCCAACCGCGACATCGGCGATTCGGCGATCCTCGAGGCAGTGGGCCTCGGCGGCTTTGCCATGGCCGCGGCGCCCGCGGTCGCCGGTTTCGTCGGCGCCGGTGGGTTCGCCGACGCTGTGGGCTACACGCATGCGATGAGCGAGATCGCGGCCGCGCGCAACCCGAAATGGGCCATCCCGGCGCTCGAGTTTGCCGGCACGCCCACCGGAATCGACGTGCGCCGCGTGGTCGAGACCGGCATCGCTCCCGCCATCAATACCGGCATCGCGCACCGCATGCCGGGCGTCGGACAGGTCGGCGCGGGGGTCGCACGCGCGCCGCTCGCCTGCTTCGAAAAAGCGCTGCTCGCGCTGGCCGCCGATGCTCGTTAACCGGGTCGAACGCGGACGCTATCTCGACTCGGTGGCGCTGATGCGCGTGTCGCGCAAGCTCGAGGCGCTCGACGGCGTGAAAAGCGCCGCGGTCATGATCGGCAGCCCGTCGAACCGAGAGCTGCTGCGCGGCGCGGGGCTGCTGGCGAAGCAGGGCGAGGCTGCGACGCCGAACGATCTGATCATCGCGATCCTCGCGCACGACGAGCGCTCCGGCGCGGACGCGATGCGGCAGGCCGACGCGCTCCTGTCCGACACCCAGGTCGCCACCGGTACCGGCTCCCTGCCGCGCGCGCGGGGGCTTGGCGGTGGCCTGGGACTGATGCCGCAGGCGAACCTGGTGCTGATCTCGGTGCCGGGCGAGTTCGCCGCCCACGAGGCGCGCCGCGCGCTCGAGCGCGGGCTTCACGTTCTGCTCTTCTCGGACAACGTGCCGCTCGAGGACGAGGCCGCGCTGAAGCGCCTCGCCGGCGAGCGCGGGCTCCTCATGATGGGGCCGGACTGCGGCACCGCCATCGTCGCCGGCACGCCGCTCGCCTTCGCCAATGTCCTTCCGCGCGGCGACATCGGCATCGTGTCGGCCTCCGGCACCGGGCTGCAGGAGGTCGCCGCTCTGATCGCGCGCATGGGCGGCGGCCTCTCGCACGGCATCGGCGTCGGCGGCCGCGACCTGGACGCCCGCATCGGCGCGCTCGGCACCCTCGCCGCGATCGACGCGCTCGCCGCAGATCCCGCGACCGCGAAAATCGTGCTCATCTCCAAGCCGCCCGCGCCCGAAGTCGCGCTGCGGGTGCTCGAGCGCATCAAGGGAACATCCAAGCCATGCGTGGTCTGCTTCCTTGGTATGGAGCGCGACCAGAGCCCGATGTTCGCCGGCACCCTCACCGAGGCAGCAGAGCACGTAATGGGGAAAAAGCTTTTGCCTTTTTCTCTCACTGAGATGAAGAAAATTCGCGGAAAGCGAGTCGAAGGCCTCTACTGCGGCGGCACGCTGTGCGCCGAGGCCGAGCTCATCTTCCGGCGCAGGGGACTCTCGGACCACCGGTTCGTCGACCTCGGTGACGACGAGTACACGCGCGGCCGGCCGCACCCGATGATCGAGCCCGAGATCCGCAACGACCACGTGGCGAGGGCGATGGCGAATCCCGAGGTCGGGCTCGTACTCGTGGACGTTGTTCTCGGGTTCGGTGCCCACGAGAATCCCGCAGGTGTACTCCTAAAAACTATCAAAGGCCAAAAGCCTGTGGTGGCCTCGGTGACCGGCACGGAGCAGGATCCGCAGGGCTGGTCGCGCCAGGTCGCGCTCCTGCGCGAAGCCGGCGTCCTCATCGCCGCGTCGAACGCGCACGCCGCGGAGCTTGCGGCTGCTATGGTTTCCTGAACGCGGTCCATGTTTCGCATCTTTGTTTCGGTTCTTCTGTGGGTGGCCATTCCGGTCGTTGCGCAGGAGGCGTATCCGTCACGGCCGGTGAAGTTCGTGGTGCCCTTCGCCGCGGGCGGTCCGCTCGACGTGATGGCGCGGCTCGTCGGCCAGAAGCTCGCCGAGCAATGGGGCAAGCCTGTGGTGGTCGAGAACCAGGTCGGCGGCTCCGGCTCGATCGGCGCCGCGACGGTGGCACGCGCCCCCGCGGACGGCTATACGCTGCTCGTGACGGTGGACATTCCGCTCACCATGTATCCCGCGGTGGCGAAGCAGATTCCGTACAACCCGCGCACCGATTTCCGTCCCATCGCGGCCGTGGCGCGCAGCGACAACGGTCTTTTCGTCAACCCGGCGCTCGGCGTGGCGACGGTGAAGGAGCTCGTCGAGCTCGCGAAGCGGCAGCCCGGAAAGCTCACTTTCTCGTCGGCCGGCATCGCCGCGCCGGCGCATTTCGCCGGCGAGCTGTTCAAGACGATCGCCGGCATCGACATGACGCATGTTCCCTACAAAGGGGCGGCGCCCGCGATGAGCGCGGCGATGTCGGGCGAGGTGAGCATGATGTTCGGGCCCATCCCGCAGGGCGTGCCGCACGTGCGAGCGGGGAAGCTCAAGGCGCTCGGCGTCACCGGCCCGCTCGCTTCGCCGCTGCTTCCGGGCGTGAAGCCGCTCGTGGAGCAGGGCTTTCCCGGCCTGCTGATCTTCAACTGGTACGGTGTGCTCGCGCCCGCGAAAACGCCCGATGCGCCGGCGCAAGCGGTGCGTTCGGCCTTGAAGCAGGCCATGAACGATCAGCTGCTGCGCGCGCGGCTGAGCGATCTCGGCACGGAGCCGGTGTGGGACGAGGCCGACACGGTAGCGAACGCGATCGCCGCGGACCTCATGCGCTGGGGACAGCTTGCGCGCGTGGCGAAAATCGAGGCGCCGCAGTAAAGCTTTAGGGGTTTACCCAAAATCCTACCCAATGCCTCTAATCTGGGTATTACTTAACCCTGCCTGATCGGAATGACGAGCTCCCAATAGCCGTCGGGGCGCGCGCGCCATTCGCCGATGTCGATGGCGCGGCCGCTCTGATCCTCGATCTCGACCAGCGTCGGCATGTCGCGGCCGGGCGGCGCGTCGAACACCATGCGGACTTCCTGATTGTCGGAGCTCATCGCCTGCGCGCTCCCTCGGAGTCGACCGCCTTTGCCACGCGACGCCAGTACAGCCAATCCTTGAGCTGGAGCCGCCGCTCGCGGAACCAGCCCATTGCCCAGTAGTAACTGCGCATACTGCTTCCCCCCAGTAGCAATCTGCTCCGGGGGCAAACCGGTCGCAATAGGGCTTTGGTACTAGTTTTGTATTAATAGGTTTTGAGCACGGCGGCGGCGCCGGCCAGGGCATCCCAGCCCGAGGTGTGGCCGACGGCATCGAGCGCGTCGAGGTCGAGCTCGCCGTTCAGCACAGCGTGCAGGGCCTCGTGGCCCTCGCCCGCCGCCGCCGCGGCGAGGTGCGCGGCGCTGATCGCGCTGGTTCGTTCCCTGAGGTGCGGCTGGAGCCAGCGCCACAACCCGTCGGCCTGCATCGTGCGTCCTGTGTGGCGCAGCGCCACCAGCATGCCGCCGAGGTAGTCGTCGCCGGAGGGCGTGAGGCCCGGGCCCAGGCCGATGAGTTGCGCGGCCTCTTCGGCGATCGCGTTGCCGACCAACCAGCGCTCGAGCGCGTCGAGCGCGGGCTGCGCGTGGCTGCTCAACGCGTTGTGCTTGCCGATCACGAGGCAGCCGAAGCCCTCGGCCGGGACGCGCTCGCCGGCTGCGGCCTTGAGCTTCTCCAGCTTAGGCTGGCCCGGGACGGGCAGGGGGGGTTGCCAGGGCTTCGCCCGAGAAAAAGAGACGCCGACCCGATCGCCCAACCGTGGCAGGACCAGGTCCGGCACCAGCGCATTGAGCGGCCCGTTGCCCACCGAGCGATCGCCGACGCAGGCGTAGCGCTCGCCGGGGCAGCGCAGATAGAAGCTGCGCCTGAAAAGGGCGCAGACCTCCCCTTCTGCTCCCTGCAACGCCTCCCAGGCGAAGCGTCCGGCGCTCTCAGTCTCGAACGACATGGGTTCCGCTCTCGCCCTTCAGGGCGGGGAGCGCCCGCTCCAGCGCGCCGATGATCGCGCGGCGGCCGCCGGCCTCGAGATGCCGGATCGCCGCTTCCACCTTCGGTCCCATGCTGCCGCGCGCGAAGTGGCCGGCGGCGTGGTAGGCCTTGAGTTGCGACAGGGTGACCGTCTCGAGCGAGCGTTGCCGGGGCGTGTTGAAGTCGATGGCGACCCGCTCGACCGCCGTCAGGATGAGGAGGTCCGGGATGCCGAGCGAGCGCGCGAGCAGCGCCGAGGTCAGGTCCTTGTCCACTACCGCCTGCACGCCCTGCCAGTCGCCGTTCGCCCCGCGCATCACCGGGATGCCGCCGCCGCCGCCGGCGATGACTACCGTGCCGGCCTCGAGCAGGGCCTCGATGACGTGGAGGTTGATGACGGCGCGCGGCTCGGGGGAAGCGACGCAGTGGCGCCAGCCGCGGCCGGCGTCCTCCATCATGCGCCAGCCCTTCGCCTCCAGTGCCTTGGCCTCCTCGGCGGAGAAGAAGGGTCCGATGGGCTTGGTCGGCGCGCCCAAGGCCGGGTCGTCCCGGTCGACCTCGACCTGGGTTACCACGCAAGCCGCCTGGCGCTCCACTCCGGCGCGGCGCAGGGCGTTTTCCAGCGACTGAATGAGCAGGTAGCCGATGCCGCCCTGGCTGTGGGCGACGCAGACGTCGAGCCGCATGGGCGGGACGCTCTCCTTGGTGAGCATCATCCGGAGCAGGATCTTCCCCACCACCGGGCCGTTTCCATGGGTGATCAGGAGCCGATTCCTGGTGCGGATGAGCGGCAGCAGCGCCTTGGCCGCGGCGTCGGCGACCACCTCCTGCTCCTCGGTGGTGCCGCGGATGTTTTCCGGATGGGTGGCGTTGCCGCCGATGGCGACGAGCAGCGCGTCCGGCACCGGCACGCTCAGCCCCCCCGGTACACCGCGAGCGCGGCGTCGACCGCCGCACCGCGTGGAAGCTTGTATTTTTCTTGGGAAAGAATGGCCTCCAGCGCACCCAGGGTGTTCAACACCGCATCGGCGCGCGCGTTGTACCCCATGGTGCCGATGCGCCAGATGCGTCCGTGCAGCGGGCCGAACGAGGTGCCGATCTCGATGTTGAAGTCATCGAGGAGCGCGCGGCGCACCTTCTCGCCGTCGACGCCCTGGGGGATGTGCACGCCGGTCACGTTGGCCATCTTGTGGCGCTGGTCGCCGAACAGCGTGAGCCCCATCGCCTCGAGGCCGGCCGTCAACGCCCGCGAGGCCCGCGCATGGCGCGCGAAGGCGTGCTCGAGCCCTTCCCCGAGCAGGATGCGGGCGCATTCGCGCGCGGCATAGAGCATGGTGGTCGCCTCGGTGTGGTGGTTCAGCGCCTTGTCGGACCAGTAGTCCATGATCATCGCGAGGTCGAAGTAGTTGGTTCGGATGATCGGCCCGTCGCCGTCTTTTTGGCCCTTCTTCTTCAGGCCTTCCTCGATGTGCCGCCTCCCGACGATCGCTTTTTCGGCCCGCTCGTTCAGCGTGAGCGGCGCGCTTCCCGATGGGCCCGCCATGCACTTCTGCAGCCCGGCGCTCACCACGTCGAGCTTCCAGGCGTCGGTCGCGACCTCCATCCCGCCCAGCGTCGCGGTCGCGTCGACATAAAGCAGTGCGTCGTGCGCGCGGCAGAGCTTGCCGAGCTCAGCGAGCGGCTGCGCCATGGTGGTCGACGTGTCGCCGTGGGAGACTGCGACGATCTTTGGCTTTTTTGCCTTGATCTCCTTTTCGAGCATTTCATCCGCGAAAACGGTGCCCCATTCGGTTTCCACGGGGAAAACCTCGGCGCCGTAGCGCTTCGCGATCTCGACCTTGAGGTGGCCGAAGCGGCCGAACACCGGCACCAGGACACGGTCGCCCGGCTCGATCAGCGAGGCGAGCGCCGCCTCGATCGCCGAGCGCGCGGTGCCGTCGATGAGGAGCGTCCAGCGGTTCGCGGTCTGGAACACGCCGCGGTAGAGCGCCGAGACCTCCTTCATGTATCCGCGGAACTGCGGGTCGAACTGGCCGAGGAGCTGGGCGCTCATCGCGCGCAGCACGCGCGGGTCGGCGTTGATCGGCCCGGGACCCATCAGCAGGCGCGGCGCGGGATTGAGCTCGCTCATCGCATCCTCATGCATGGGGATGGTGCTTCAGCCAGTGGCGCGCGATGTCGATGCGCCGCGCGACCCAGACCTTCTTGCCGCGCACGTACTTGAGAAAGCGCTCGAGCGACGCGAGCCGCCCGGGACGGCCGACGAGCCGGCAGTGCAGGCCCACCGACATCATGCGCGGCGTGCGGTTGCCTTCGTCGTAGAGGACGTCGAAGGCGTCCTTGAGGTAGGCGTAGAACTGATCGCCGGAGTTGAATCCCTGGGCGGTGGCGAAGCGCATGTCGTTGGCGTCCAGGGTATAGGGCACGACGAGCTGGGGCTTGCCGCTCTTGTCCCGGTACCGCGTGTCGTACCACGGGAGATCGTCGCTGTAGTCGTCGGCGTCGTAGACGAAGCCGCCGTCCTCGACCACGAGCTTGCGCGTGTTCGGGCTGGTGCGGCCGGTGTACCAGCCGAGCGGACGCTCGCCGGTGAGCTTGCGGTGGATCTCGATCGCGCGCTGCATGTGCTCGCGCTCGAGCGCTTCGGGGACGTCCTGGTAGTTGATCCAGCGCCAGCCGTGGCTCGCTATCTCGTGCTCGGCCTTGAGCAGCGCCTCGACCGCGGCGGGGTTGCGCTCCATCGCCATCGCGACGCCGTACACGGTCAGCGGCAGGTCGTAGCGGGAGAAGAGCTCGAGGATGCGCCAGACGCCCACGCGCGAGCCGTACTCGTAGATCGACTCCATCGACATGTGGCGCACGCCCTGGAGCGGGGCCGCGCCGACGATCTCGGAGAGGAACGCTTCCGACGCCTTGTCGCCGTGCAGGATCGAATTCTCGCCGCCCTCCTCGTAGTTGAGCACGAACTGCAGCGCGACCCGCGCGCTCCCCGGCCATCTCGCCTTGGGCGGCTTGCCCCCGTAGCCGATCAGGTCACGCGGATAAGGGTTGGAACTCATGAATAAAATCCAAAAGCACGCCAGCGCCGATCGCCGCATCCTCCTCGGTGATCGACTCGGCGGGATTGTGGCTCACGCCGCCTTTGCAGCGCACGAACAGCATCGCGATGTCGGCGATCGCCTTGATCGCCATGCCGTCGTGGCCGGCGCCGCTCGGCAGCCGCCGCACACGCACGCCGCGCGCCTCGACCGCGCGCTCGAGCTGGCGCATGAGCCACGGCGCGCAGGCGCTCGAGCCGAAGTCCTGCAGCGATTCGATCTTGGCCTCGGCCCTCCTTTCGCGAGCGATCCTGCCTAACTCGTGCTTCACGTCGGCGAGCGCCTGCTCCCGAACCGGGTCCTGCGGCGCCCGCACGTCCACGGTGAACTGCACTTCGCCGGGGATCACGTTGATCGCGCCGGGCTTTGCTTCGATTCGGCCCACGGTAGCGACAAGCTCCGCATGCGTTTTGCCGATCGCCTCGACCGCGAGGATGCATTCCGCTGCGGCGGCGAGCGCGTCGCGCCGCAGCGCCATCGGGACGGTCCCGGCATGGCCGGCCTCGCCGCGCAGCGTGACGCGAAGGCGCGAGAACCCGTTGATCGCGCTGACCACGCCCACGGGCAGGCCTTCGGCCTCGAGCACCGGGCCCTGCTCGATGTGGAGCTCGGCGTAGGCGAGAACATCGCTCTTGTTTCGCTTTACCTTGGAAAGATGCTCGGGGTTCAGGCCGAATTGGAACAAAGCCTGCGCGATCGAGGTTCCGCTGGGGTCCGTCGTCTCGAGCACCTTAGGTTCGAGCGTCCCGGCGATCGCGCGGCTGCCGAGCAGCGTGGTGCCGAAGCGCACGCCTTCTTCGTCGCCGAAGCCGACGACTTCGATCGAGAACGGCAGCCGGCGCTTGCGCGCGTTAAAAACGTGCACGCATTCGATCGCGCTGACCACGCCGAGCATGCCGTCGTATCGCCCGGCGTCGCGCACCGTGTCGAGGTGCGAGCCGAGCATCAGGCAAGGAAGTCCGGTGCGCACGCCTTCGTAGCGGCCGACGGCGTTGCCCATCGCGTCGAGCGAGGCCTGCATGCCCGCTTCCCGCATCCAGCCGAGCACCGCTGCGCCTGCGGCGCGGCCTTGCGGCGAAAGAAAGACGCGGGTCAGTCCTCCAGGCAGCTCCGAATGCCGCGCCAGCGCATCGCAGCGCTGCATGATGCGAGACGCTTCGACCCGCGGCGCTTCTGCCATTTCGCTCGAGTGTACACTAGCGTGCGTGGAGCTCGCCGCG
>DASYPG010000167.1:0-9936 GCA_036006885.1 Burkholderiales bacterium
CGGCGGCGTGAAAGGCGCCGGCTCTTTTCGTCTTTGCTCATGGGCTCTCCCTCTTGGTCAGCGCTGGCCGGGCGGGGTGATGTCGATCGCCTGCGCGTCGGCGCGCACGTCCTCGGCGTACTCGGGCGGCATCCAGCCTTCGCGCACCAGCTCCATCAGCCGGCGGTTGACCGCGCTGATGTAGCTGCCCTTGTTCTTGTACAGGCCGTTTAGCGTCTGCGCCTCGTAGGCGAGGCGCCAGCCGGCGATCGAGCAATTGAACTGCGCCCCCGGCGTTGCGCCGGCATTCGGCACGCCATACGCGGCGGCCGGCACGTCGACGTAGGTGTTGCGCACACCGCCCATCGCGTTGCCGTTCGCGTCGAGCGAGAGGCGCGAGCCGTCGTTGGTGGTGTCGTTGTCGAACTCGAGCCGCGCAGCATGCGGCGGCACCACGCCCTGGTCGGCCCAGGCGATCAGGTGGTTGAGGCCCATGGCCGCCATCCCGCCCCACGGGAAATCGCTGACCGGCAGAGTGCAGGGGTTCGGGACGTAGGTCGGCGTCTCGCGCGAGTTGGCGTGCGCCATGCCGGCCACCTCGTACAGGCGATAGCGGTTCGCCGGATCATCGCTGTCAGCGCGGCGGAACGCCGCGCCGCTCGGCGCACCGCTATTCACCTCCGTCATGGTCGGCATGTGCACGGTCGGCACGTCGACGATCATCATCGGCGCGTTGCCGAGCGTGCTCGTCGCGAGATAACCGTCCATGATCGACGAGCCATCCGGCATGCGCGCCTGGAAGTGCTTCTGTTGCTGGTAGGTGCGCAGCACCGCCGAGGCCTGTGACGTGCCCTCCATGAACAGCCGCCGCGCCGAGAGCGGCGCGAGCGGTCCGTTGGAGAGGTTGCTCTTAATCAGCAGGCCGACCTGGGCGATGATCTCGCTCGTCTGGGCGCCCGACGGAATGCTGAGCAAGGCGTAGCGCACCGGGTTGAAGCCCTTGAGCGTCGTGTTCACGTTCGACTGCTGCGCGGCGATCTCCACGTGCACATGCCCGCGCATGAAGAAGTATTTGCGCGCCGGCTCGAAGGTCACCGCGAAGCCGTTGGAGTGCATCGACTCCGTCACCACGATGCCGCTGAAGCGCTCCGGCGGCATCGGGTGGCGCACCAGGATGCGCGTCTTGTACGGCTGCCCGTTCGCCGTGCCGGAGACGAAGTACTCGTCGGTGGCGTAGCCGAAATCGGCCGGGGTCGTACCCGGCGCTTCCGGCCGCAGCCCCGGGTACATCTCGCCGCCTTCGGTGATCGGCCCCTCGAAGGCGGGCATCGGCGGCACGACTTGCGCGTACGCCGTGGCGGCGCCCGCGAGCAGCAGGGCCGCGAGCGCGCGCTTAGTCGTGGTCATCGCGATCCCCGTGGTCATCGTGATCCCCATGGTCATCGTCGTGGTCGTGGTGCTCGTGGTGCTTCTCTGGAGAGACGCAGGCGTAGCTCGCGGCCTGGCTGATGTCGCCCGTGCCGCTGTAGCGCAGGGTCTTCGGATAGGCGCACAGCGGCCGGCTGCGCGCGCTCGTGCCGGCACCGGTGTACGGGCCGACGCTCGCCGGGTAGCGGGTGCCGGTGGCGACGATCGCGTCGGGGGCGACGCCGTTCTCGATCCAGTTCACCATCGGCGTCAGCATGTCGAACTGGTCGGTAGCGATGTTGCCGCTGCAGTGGCCCATGTTCGGGACCAGGTACAGCTTCATGAAGTCACCCGCGTGCTTGACGCCGCCGTGCTTGCGCGCCACGTCGCGGAAGTACTTGAGCGTGTAGGGCCACGGCGGACCGGAGTCGGAAAGCCCGTGATAGAAAATGAGCTTGCCGCCGCGCTTGAGGAAGGGCCGTATGTTGGTGGAGTTGTTGACCGCGGGCGAGGCCGGCGTGACGAGCTGGATGTCGTTGTCGTAGTCCACCGTCAGCGGGTTGTACGTCGGGTCCGGATTCGCGAACCAGAAGAGCGGCAGCTGGCCCGAGCCGAGGCCGATGTTCCCCGGAGGCGAAGTCGCCGTGCCGATGTCGCGTGTCGGGATGCCCGAGGGCTGCATGAAGCCGCCGTCGAACGGATAGCCGGAAAGCGGCGTGCCGTCGGGCGAGACGATGCGCCGGCCGCTGGCCGTGCGCGGACCCTGGTCGATCTTCTTCGTCGCATTCACTTGCGCCGGCGTGAGGCAGGTCGCCGTCTTTGAGCCGGTGCATTGCAGCGGCATCCCGGGCGCGATCGAGCCGTATACGCCGCTCGACGGGAAGACGAACGTCGCCGGATCGAAGTGACACGCCGCGGCGTTGTCGATCACGCCGTCCACCAGGCCGTCGAGGTGATCGCAGGCGGCGAGGATCGCGTTGGTGAAGAGATTCTGGTCGGCGAGGGTGAAGCTCTGCAGGTACTGCGGCACGCCGTTCACGATCGGCGAGACCTCGATGATGCGCTCGAGGCCCCAGGTCTCCGAGAGCGAGATGTCGGGCGGCAGGTAGAACGGGTCGCCGGCGACGATGCCGTCGTAGTGCTGCGGGAAGCGCTGCGACATCGCCATGCCCTGCCGGCCGCTCGTCGAGCAGCCGACGAAGTACGAGCGCTCCTGCGCCCGGCCGTAGTAGGCATTGATGAGATATTTCGCGGTCTGCGTGGTGATGTCGATCGCGTGGTAGCCCCAGTCCCGCACCGCCTTCTCGTCGGGGAAGAACATGTTCCCCGAGATGATCTGGATGTGGTTCAGGTCGGTGGTCGTGTTGGGCGAACCCGGCGGCAGCACGGCCGCCGGCGGCAGGTCCGCATTCACGTGGCCGCCATTCTGGCTCGCGACGACGAAGCCGTTACCGAGGACATTCACGCCCGAGGTGCCGCCGATCTGGCCAGAGGCGCCGGGCAACCCGCCCTCGGTGCCGCCGCTTCCCTGGAACATGTAGCGCCCGTTCCAGGCGCTCGGCAGGCGCACTTCGAAGAGCGTGCGGTAGCGCTGGTTCGTGCGGTAGGACGGCGTACCAGCGACGCCGGCGATACCGTCGAAGCGCTCCTCCATGGTGCCTTGCACGAGGCAGTACTCGGGCACCGTGCCAGCGGCCGCAACGATGCGCGCCGCGGTGATGACCGTGCCGCCCATCGTGCCGGCGGGCTGGATCGGAAAGCTCGTGAGCGTGGCGAGCGAGTCGCACGTCGCCGCGGGTGCCATCCCCTTCATCACGGAGAGTGTCGCCACCTCATCCTTCTTCGCGAACAGCTGCAGCGTATTGGCGCCGACCGTCAGGCCGGACACCGTGCCGCTGAGCGTTCCGCTCGCGTCCGGATGGAGCGCCGAGGTCACGTCCTTGCCGTTGAGGCGAAGCGTTATGCGCTCGGCGTGCTTGCCGGTGGGCGCGGTGACGCTGACGGGAAGCGTCGTGCCGGTGACATAGCCGGTGAGCGTCGTGCCGGGCGCGGAAATCGAGTACTGCACGTCGTCATCGTGGGCCGCAGCCGACAGCGCCGCGGCGCAGCCCAGGATCATCAATGGAAGTCGCATGTTTGTTGTCCTCAGTGGCCGCGGTGATCGCCGTGGTCGTCATCATCGTCGTGGCCGTCGTGATCTTCCCGATGGCTGCACGATTGCGGGTCGTCCAGGTGCTTTCCGGTCTCGTGCTGGTATCTCGCGACGCGGTCCATGCATGCGAACTCGCGGGTCTCGATGTCGCCGCCGCAACGCCAGCTCGTGACGAGCTTCGGGTCGGCGCCGTTGTCGTTGAAGATCGCGGTCTGCGGATACGGGCACATCGGCCGGCTGCCGAGCGTCGCGTTGGTGGTGAGGATCGAGTCGGGCGCGACGCCGGTCTCGACCCAGTTCACCATCGTGTCGAAGAGCGCCTGAGGCTGCGGACCGGCGCCGCCGCCGCAGTGCGTGACGCCTGGCGCGAGGTAGAAGCGGAACCACGACTGCAAGTGCTTGAAGCCGGCGAAGCGCTCGGCGGTCTCGCGGTAGTAGTGCACCGACTGCCGCCATGGGATCAGCTGGTCGGCGCCGCCGTGCCACATCAGGATCTTGGCGCCGCGCTTTCTCGCCTGCTGCAGGTCGGTGCTGATGATGTCGCTGTAAGGCGCGACGTCCCGCGTCGCGAGCTGCGTCTCGTCGTCGAACTGGGAGAGCGGCTGGCCGGTGAAGTCGTAGTTGTTGTCCATATGCGACCAGGTGAAGATGCCGAGGCTGCCGCCGGGGCCGCCGAACGGCGGCGAATTGGTGACGCCGGCGTTGGCGCCGCGGCCGAACGGGAACCAGATGCGCAGTCCGAGGTCGTTGCGCGGGCCGTCCCAGATGCGGTTCACCGCGTCGGCTTCCTCCGGCGTAAGGCAGTTCGCCGTCGGCGCGCCCGGCATGCCGCAGATGTTGTTCTTCGCGTCGAACGTGCAGCCGCGCGGATCGCCGAGCACGCCGTCGACCACGCCGTCCTGCGCGTCGCACGCGGCCACCGCGGAAGCATTGGCTGCATTCATCTTCGCCTGCGTCAGCGTTCCCGATGTCCCGCCGGTGATCTCCTTCTGCACCCACCACGGCCACACGGTCGCGACCTGCAAGCGCGTGTGGAAGTTCGCCGGCGCGCCGGTGAGGTAGCCGTCGAAGTCCTGGCCGAAGTTGAGCGCCATCGAGAGGCCTTCGCGTCCGCCGGTCGAGCAGCCGTCCCAGTAGTTGCGGGTCGCCTTCTGGCCGTAATAGACCTGGGTCAGCGCGAGCGACCACTTGTATTGCTGGTGGATGCTCTCGACGAGGAAGTCGTCGAGCGTGCCGCGGTTGAGCTGGTGCGTGTCCTGGATGACCGCGAAGGTCGGGCTGCCGGTCGCGTGCCCCGTGTCGGTGTTCGAGCCGACGTAGCCGGTATTGGTCGCCGCGGTGACCGCGCTGAGGTTGCCCTGCAGGCCGCCGCCGCCGATGTTGCGTACCTTGCCGTTCCACGCGCCCTGCACGCGGCTGGAGCCGCCGTCGGCCACATTTGGCGGAAAGCCGACGCGGATGCCGATGCGCTGGTTCTGTCCCACCGCGTAGCCTGCCGCCGGGCCGCCGCGGTCCGAGTAGATGAAGTTCGCCTCGCAGCGCGCGGCGTTTGCTCCGGCCGCGGGGATGAGCTGTGTCAGCGGCAGCGGCGTCGTGGCGCCGGGGGCGGTGTATGGAGTGATGGTCGGCGCGAGCGTCGCGAGATAGGTGCCGAGCTGCGCGCACGTCGTCTCCGCTGCCGAGGCGGCGATCGGCACGGCGAGGGCGACAAGGGCCAGGCTGGATCGAAGGAAGGCATGTGTCATGGTGAGCCTGCGCTAGTTGGCGAGTTTGATGTCGGCGCGCGGATACTCGTCGGCGTATTCGCGCGGGAAGAAGCCTTCGTCCATGAGCTCCTTCAGCCGATGCTGGATGCGGCTCACGTAGCCGCCGTGGTTGCGGTAGAGCTGCGTCATCTTCTCGGCCGAGAACGGCGTGGTCCAGCCGGTCTGGCTGCACAGGCCGGGCCCGGTGTTGGGAATCGTGAAGGTGAAGGCCGGAACGTCGAGGTAGGTGCTGCGCACCCCGCCCTTCGCGTTGCCGTGCTCGTCGAGCGCGACGCGCGTGCCGTTGGCGAGGACCGTGGAAGTCTCCATGTACGAGGGCGCGCGCGGCGGGATGGTACCGAAGGCCGACCAGTCGAGCAGATGCTGCAGTCCCATGAACGTGAGCGCGCCGTGCGGGAAGTGCGACAGCGGATGCGTGCAGCCTTCGAACGCCGGGTTTTCGCGCGCGTCGTTGTGCGACATCCCCGCGACTTCGTAGATGCGAAACTGGTTGCCCGGCGCGTCGCTGTCCGCTCGCCGGTATTGCACGCCCACTAGCACGCCGCCCTGCGTCGCGCTTGACTGGTCGTGCACTTCCGACTGACTGGGCATCTGGATCGTGGGCACGTCGGTGATCGGCACGATGGCGTTGCCGAGCGTCGAGGTCACGAAGAAGCCCTGGTGGATCGGACCGCCGTCGGGCATGCGCAGGTCGGCGTGATCGAGTTGGGTGCTGGAGCTCATGAACGCGCGCGTGGCGCCGGACGAGTCCGAGGTCCCCGAAAGGATAAGCAGGCGAACGTCGTACGCGCCCATCGGTCCGCCCGCGAGGTTGCTGCGGATCAGGCGTCCCACCTGGGCGATGATTTCGTTTGTCTGGCCGTCGGCGACCTGCAGGCTGCCGTAGCGCTCCAAGTTGAATTCCTTGAGCCCTGCGCCCGGCGTCGCCGGGTTGTTGAGGTTGATCCGGCGGGCCGCGACAGTGACGCAGCCATGGCCTCGCTTGCCGATCCCGAATCGGGCGTACTGGCAGATGAGCGCGTTGCCGCCCCGATGCGTCGGCTCCCCGACCATCATGCCGCTGAACTGCTGAAGCGCCGGCGGCTTGCGAATCACGATCCTCGTCTTGTACGGCGCCCCCGCCGCGGTGCCGGAAACGAAGTACTCCTCAGTGACATAGCCGAAGTCCTGCAAGTTGGTTCCTTCGGGCCCGGGCCGGATGCCGGGGTGCATCTCACCCGGTCCGGTGATCGGTCCTTCGACGCTCGGGATGGCCGGAACCACCGCATGCGCGCCGCCGGCCAAGCCAGCGAGCGACGCTGTAACAACTACAAAGTGCAATGCTGCGATGCGCAAGCGGACACAAGCTGGCGTGGAACGCATTTTCTCCTCCAGTAGTTGTTATCGCTACGTCGCGCGAAAGCGGTCGTCACGCGACGACGGTTTGGGTACGATCTGATTTAACACGCCGCGCCACTCCAACACCAACAGCAATCGCTCATCGATTCATTACGGTTGGCCATGAATATCACTTCGCGCCAGTTGAAGGCCTTCGTGCTCACGGCGCGGCACCAGAGTTTTTCGCGCGCGGCTGAAGAGCTCTTCATTACTCAGTCGGGAATGAGCGTGCTGGTGCGCGAGCTCGAAACGCAGCTCGGGTTCCGGCTGTTCGAGCGCACCACGCGCAAGGTGATGCTGACCGAGCCCGGCTCGAAGTTCCTGCCGGTGGCCGATCGCAGCCTGCGCGACCTCGAGACCGCGGCGCTGCACCTGAGCCGTGCGGCCACCGCCGCGGGCGATTGCCTCTCGATCGGCGCACCTCCGTTTCCCGCCGCCGAGCTGCTGCCGCTGGCGATCAGCGCGTTTGCCACGCTGCATCCCAAGCTCCACATCCAGTTGATCGACGCGGAAGGCGCGCAGCTCCTGGAGATGGTGCAGTCCGGCAAGGTCGACGTCGCGCTGAGCGCGTCGCTCCAGGAATCGCCCGGTTTGCTCAAGCTGCCGCTCGCGCGCTTCGCCCTGATGCTCGCCTGCCCCGAGGACGCCGCGCACGACCTGCCGGCGGTAGTGCGCTGGAGCGACGTCGCGGCCCAGCGCCTGATCGGCCTGCCGAGCGGCTACCCGATCCAGCGGCTCGTCGACGAGCAGCTCGCGCGCGCCGGCCGCACTGCGCCGCCCGAGCTGGTGTGCAACTTCCTCGAGACCCAGATCGCGATGGTCGAGGCGGGCGCCGGCGCGGCGGTGACGCCCTCATCCGCGCTGCCGGCGTGCGCCAAGCGCAGGATCAGCATGCACGCGATCGTCGACCCGGTGGTGTGGAGCGACCTCTTCTGGGTCGTCAACCGCGCGCACAAGCTCTCGCCGGCGGCCGAGGAATTCGGCGCGTTCCTGAAGAGCTATCTCGGCCGCATCGCCGAGCAGGCCGGGCTACTGGGTGACGGCGGTGCGGAAGGCCGCGAGCGGCTCGTGCACGAGCGCGCCGCCGGCGCCCTGCAGCACCAGGGATGACAGCTTCAGCTCGGCGGTCGTGCCGGCGCGGATCGGCTTGAAGGTCACCACGACGAACTCGGCGTCGTCGGGCACGTCGCCCTTGCCGAAGGCGCCCACGGTAATCGACCCGCTCGGGTTCACCCGGTAGGTGAAGCTGCCCTCGGCGAAGAATCCGCCGGCGCGCACCGCGACCGGCTCGAGCAGCTTCGCGTCGTAGGAGAGCTGCAGCGGCGAGCCGCGCACCAGCTTGTCGGAAGTGATCTTGAGCGCCACCTCGAATTCGTTTCCCGCGGTCACGCTCGCCGGACCTTCCCAGCGCAGCTGCGCCGGTCGGCCCTCGCCCACCGCCACCTGCTTCACGCCGCGGCTGGCGATGGGCGGCGCTACCGGAACCTGGAGCGCCGAGGCGACGGCGAGCGTCTGGCGTTCGTCGAGCAGCGTGTAAACCAGCGTCACCGCGTCGGACTTGATCGACTCGACGCGGTAGCCGCCTTCGAGAATGTCGCCTTCGCGCACGAAGAAGACGCGGTCGTCGCGGGCGAGGACCACGCGCGGCGGACCGTCGTGCACCACCTGGCCCGCCACGCGATACGGCATCGGCGGCGCGACCGGCGCCGGCGGCGGCGCCGCGGCTTCGACCGACGCTCTGCCCTTCGGCGCCGCGCGCACCGGCGGCGCGTTCGACCCGAACAGCTCGCCGCGCGGCCCCGAAAGACCCGCGCGCGAGGGCAGGGTCAGCGTTGTTCCTTCGCCGCTACGCGGCTCGTTTTTCGGCGCCGCCGCGACCGGCTGCGGGTCGCCCGCCGGCGGCGATGACTTCTCGGCGTACAGCCATACGCCCGCAGCCGTCGTCGCGGCCAGCGCCCACCCCAATACTTTGTTCTTTCGTCCCACAGATCAGAAGCTTACGCACGTGACCGCGCATGCGCAATCCCATCGAGAATTCTCTCTGGCGTGAATGGCATACGTGTGACACGGGCCCCGAGCGGGGCAAGCGCATCGTTGATCGCGTTCATCACCGCCGCCGGGGCGCCGGCGGTGCCGGCCTCGCCCACGCCCTTCGCACCGAGCTGCGATTGGCGCGTCGGGGTCTCGACGTGGGTGCAGACGATGTCCGGCATTTCTCCCGCCATCGGCACGAGATAGTCGGCCATGTTGCCGTTCAGCAACTGGCCGTCGGGGTCGTAGAGGCACTCCTCGTAGAGCGCTGCGCCGATGCCCTGCACGATGCCGCCGCGGAGCTGCTCGTCGACCAGGAGGGGATTGATCACGGTGCCGGAGTCCTCCACGCACCAGTGGCCGAGGAGCCTGACGAACCCGGTTTCGGCGTCGACCTCGACGAGGGAGGCCTGAATGCCGTTGGTGAACGCGAAGCCGTACTGGCGCGGCGTGTAGTGGCGCGTCACAGTGAGCTCGGACTGGAACTCCGGCGGCAGCGTGTCGGGGCGGAAATACGCCACACGACCAAGTTCGGCGAGGTCGAGCTTCTTTTCAAGCGTCAACCTGCTCACGACGGCATTGGCGGCAACGTCCAGCTCCTGCCGGTCCAGCTTCAGGATCGCGGCAGCGACCTCCAGGATGTTGGCGCGCAGCGCGCGCCCCGCCTGCAGCACCGATTCGCCGCCGATTCCCGCGCCGCGCGAGGCCCAGGTGCCGCCGCCGTAGGGCGTGACGCCCGTATCGCCCGTAATTACTTTTATTTTTTCAATAGAAACCCCAACAGCACTTGCTGCGATCTGCGCGAAGATCGCCTCGGTGCCCTGGCCCTGCTCGGTGACGCTGCACATCACGGTCACCATGCCCGTGGGCTCGAGGCGCAGCGTGGCGCCGTCCTGCGCCGAGATGCGCGCGCCGCCGACGCCGTAGAACGCGGGCGAGGGATTGGTCACCTCGATCATCGCCGCGAGCCCGATCCCGCGGTAGATGCCTGTGCTTCTCAGTTGTTGCTGCTCTTTTCGCAGCCTCTCGTAACCCATCACGTCGAGAAGCTTCGTCAGGCACTGGTGGTGCGAGAGCTGCTCGAACTTGATGCCGGACGGAAACGTGTAGGGGTAGGCGTCGTCGGCGATGAGGTTCCTGCGCCGGAATTCGACCGGATCCATGCCGAGCTTCTGCGCGGCGAGGTCGACGATGCCCTCAGTGAGCGCCACCGCAATCGGGTGA
>DASYPG010000168.1:0-3649 GCA_036006885.1 Burkholderiales bacterium
CTTGCGGCGAGGCATTGGGCCATCGAGCCGCGCGAAGCGCTGCTCGGCTATCTGTGGAGCTGGCTCGAGAACCAGGTGATGGCGGCGGTCAGGGCGGTGCCGCTCGGCCAGACTGCGGCACAAAAGATCTTGTTGTCCCTGGGCAGCCGGCTCGAGGAACTGTCGAAGACAGCCCAGAGCGCGGAACCGACTAACTTAGCTCCAGGTCTTGCGATGCTTTCGGCTCTCCACGAAACCCAGTACTCAAGGCTGTTCCGCTCGTGACTTTACGGGTTGGAATCGGCGGCCCGGTCGGCTCGGGCAAGACGGCGCTGACGCTCTCGCTGTGCCGCGCGCTGCGCGATAGGTACCAGATCGCGGTGGTGACGAACGATATCTACACCGAGGAGGACGCGCAGTTCCTGGTGCGCAACGAGGCTCTGGCGGCCGAGCGCATCATCGGCGTCGAGACCGGAGGCTGCCCGCACACCGCGATCCGCGAGGATGCGTCGATCAACCTCGAGGCGCTCGCGCGCCTCGCGCGGCGCTTCCCCGCGCTCGAGCTGGTTTTCATCGAGTCGGGTGGCGACAACCTGGCGGCGAGCTTCAGCCCCGAGCTGTCCGACCTCACGCTCTACGTGGTCGACGTGGCCGCCGGCGACAAGATTCCGCGCAAGGGCGGGCCGGGCATCACCAAGTCGGACCTGCTGGTGATCAACAAGATCGACCTCGCGCCGATGGTGGGGGCTTCGCTCGAAGTGATGGAGCGCGACGCGCGCCGCATGCGCGGCGAGCGGCCGTTCGTGTTCACCAACCTCAAGACCGGCCACGGCCTCGATGCCGTGATCGATTTCGTGGAGAAAGAGGGCCTGCTCGCCTGAAGACACGAAAACCCCGGTGCTGGGGGGCACCGGAGTTTTCGCTTACCGCCTACAACGGGTACTGCGGGGGGTACTGCTACTACTTACTAACTAGGGAGCCTTTACGCGGCGTTGCTGACGCGGCGGGTCACGGCGACCGTGTTGCGGTCGAGCATCTGCAGGTCACCGGAAAGCTCGGCGCCTTCCTCGACCTTGATCTTGGCGTAGCGGATCTTGCCCGACACGCGTCCCGTGGCATGGATGACGAGCTGCTTGCGCACCGTCAGCTCGCCCTCGAACTTGCCGTGCACTTCGGCGTTGTCCACGGCGATCGTGCCCTGGAACACGCCGTTCTCGGTGATCTCGAGCACTCGCGAATCGAGGGTGGCTTCGATGCGTCCCTCGACCACCAGCGTGTCGCAATCGCTGATCTCGACGCCCTTGATCTTGATCTGCGGGCCGACGACCAGCTTGGCTTCCTTGCGCTCGTCGGTCGCGGGGCGCGGCTCGGCGCGGGTTTCGGTGGGCAGGGGCGCTGCGGCTGCGGGAGTCGCGGGCGCCGGATTCGTTGGTTGGTTTTGTTGGCGAAACTGACCTTCTTCGCGCCGGCGGAAGAATCCGTCTTTCTGTAGCACTGTGAACTCCCTAGTCGTAGTAAAAGATGGGACAGCGAGTACTAGGACGCACGATCCGTGCCTGAGGATAACCCTTTGACTGAAAACGCCTAGGGGTTTTGGCGTTGTGATGACTGTCGGCGTGCAGCGACAGCTAACTTGCGTCGCAAACCTAAACCGTTGTCTAAGCTACGGATACGCCTGTCGTCGCCAAACTACGGTTGGCTTCGTCGAAATAGCGAAGCGTCCTCGCCGAGTCGTAGGGTTGCTCGCTGAGCGTCTCGGCGTCCCATTCGCTTCGCGGGGTGGCAAAGAAGTCGCCGCCGTAGATGTGGATCGCGCCGGTGAGGCGCGCGATCGGGTTGGTCACCGAGTGGATGATCTCGCGCCCGAGCGGCACCGCATCGCGCTCGGACAGAGACTGCGCGCCGGCGGCTTCGACCCGGCCGTCGGGAAGCCGGCGCCAGAAGATGTTGTCCTCGCGTCCGGTATAGATGCCGATCACCGCCCACATGTGATGGTTGTGCGGGGGGACCGTCATGCGCGGGGCCCAGATCACGTTGAGGATCGTGAGGCTGGGCGAGCGAAGCAGCGTACCGATCTGCGCCCGGGCCGGTTCTCCCAATGCTTTCAATACGCTGCGTGGCTCTTGGAGCCCCCGGGCGAGCACTTCGCGCATCGCCTTGTGCGAGGGGTCGGCGGCGTGCGCCGCCTGGCAGTCGGCGACAAAACGCTCCAGGTCGAACATGGCGGACGAGTCTACGCCGAAAACTCGCGCAGCAGCCGGCCCGGCCGCGCCCGCCCGTCGAGGCGCACGCCGTTCACCCACACGCCCTCGACGCCGACCGCCGCGGTGGTGAGGCGCGGATGGCGGCCCGGGAGGTCGAACACACGCTGCTTCGGTCCGCGGTTCACGCTCGCCGGGTCGAAGAGCAACAGGTCGGCGTAGTACCCCGGTCTTAGTGCGCCGCGCTCCCGGATGCCGAACACGCTCGCCGGGTGGCTGGTGAGCCGCCGCGCCGCCTCGGCGAGCGTCAGCGCGCCGCGCCCGCGCACCCAGTGGCCGAGCAGATGCAGGCCGAAGCCGGCGTCGTTGAAGAAGGTGAGATGGGCCCCGGCGTCGGAAAGCGACACCAGGCTCGCCGGATGGCGCAGCATCCGGCCGACCGCCTCCTCGTCGGAATTGAGGAGCAGCGCGCTGAACACGGTGCGCAGGCCTTCCTCGAGCGCGAGGTCGAGCATGTAGTCGAGCGGATCGGCCCCGGCGTCGCGCGCGAGCTCGCCGACCGGACGCTGCTCGGCGCTGCGGCGGGCGGACTCGATCACGTGCACCTTGTCCCATTGGGCGTTGAACAGCCGAAAGTGCGCCGGCCGCGCCAACTCCTCGCGCACGCCGTCTCGGAAGCGCTTTTCTCTCAGCTTCGCCTCGTACGCCGCGCCTTTCAGGGCGAGCGCCGGCTGCCATGACTCCAGCCCCTCGAAGGTGTAGGGCGAGCGCAGCGTGAAGTCCATCGCAAGCGGGCAGCACGACACCGCGCCGACGAGGCGCCGGCCGCGCGCATTCGCCTGGGCGATATCGTCGAGGTCGCGGAACACCGCGTCGGGATTGGTGCTGCTGTGAAGCAGCGCCGCGACCACCACCGGCCGCGTGGATTCGGCCGCGAGCTCCTCGAGAAACGCCATCCTGGTGTGCCCGCCTTTGGTCAGCATGAAGAGGCCGCGCCCCGCCTCCTTCAGGCTCGCGACCAGCGTGCGCAGCTCGTTGTCGTCGGCGAGCCGCGACGGCATCGGCAGCCCGCCCTCTCCGTTGTGCGCGGGGGAGGTGCTGGTGGAAAACCCGATCGCGCCGGCGCGCATTGCCTCCAGCAGGAGCGCCTTCATGGCGTCGACCTCGGCCGGCGTGGCGGCGCGGCGGGTCGCCGCTTCGCCCATCACGTAGGTGCGCAGCGCCGAGTGGCCGGCGAACACCGCCACATTCACCGCCGCGCCCTGGCGCTCGAGCATGTCGAGATATTCGGGCACGGTCTCGAACTCCCAGCGGATGCCCTGGCGCAGCACCTCGAGCGACATGCCTTCCACCTGGGTGAGATTGCGCATCACGAGCTCGCGATCGCGGCTGCGGCAGGGCGCGATGGTGAAGCCGCAGTTGCCGATCACCGCCGTGGTGACGCCGAGCTCCGGCGAGGGGGCCACGCC
>DASYPG010000169.1:0-14502 GCA_036006885.1 Burkholderiales bacterium
CGTCACTTCCCTGCGGGAGCGTGCCCGTTCGAATCCCGGGATTGCGCTTTCGATCTATCCTTGGGACATCCTGAGGGAGATGGAGCAGCGCCTGGAGAGCCCGCAGGCGATGCTCCTCGTCGTGCCCAACGGCAAGGTCAAGCTCCTGAATGCCCTTCCTTTCGCGCCCGCCGACCTGCGGCGCGATTCGCTCCAGCAGGCCTGGGAGGCCTACCGAAACGCGTGGCGCTCCGAGGAAGTGCGCGATTTCGTCGCGGCGTGCCGCACCAATCCGGCGCTCCTCAGACATGCGAACGAAACCTGGGATTGGCCTAAGGTCTAATTGCCGTACGACGGCGGCTGCATCACGCTTCACCCCACGATTCGTTCAAATCCATAAAAAGGAGCACGTCATGCGTAAGACCCTCGTCCTTCTCGCCGCCCTAGCCTGTTCCGCGGCCCTTCCCGCCGCCGCCCAGAAGCCCGACGTCACCGGCGGCACCGCCGTGGCGAGCGAACCCGGCAAGGCGGGGATGGTGCGCACCATCAAGGTCACGGCGCAGGTCATGGAGATCGACAAGGGGACCCGCACCCTCACGCTGAAAGGGCCCGACGGCAAGACGGTCGACGTCGCCGTGGGCGAGGAAGTGAAGAACTTCCCGCAGATCAAGGTCGGCGACTTCGTGGTGGTGCAGGTCATGCAGGCGCTCGCGCTCGAGCTGAAGAAGACCAAGGGTGGCGAGGCCATCGGGGCGACCGAGGGCGTGGCAACCGCCAAGCCCGGCGAGCGTCCCGGCGCGATCGCAGCGCGTGAGATCACCGCGATCGCCAAGGTCACCGCGGTGGATCCGAAGGGCAAAACCATCTCGCTCAGGGGCCCGCGCGGCAACGTCGTGAAGCTCGACGTGCAGAACCCGGATCAGTTCAAGGTGGTCAAGGTGGGCGACGAGGTCCTGGTGACCTACACCGAAGCCGCCGCGGTCTCGGTCGAGCCGGGCAAGAAGCCCGCCGCCCCGGCCAAAAAGAAATAGAGAAATCGCCCTAGAACTGGAACAAGGCGCTCAGCGAAAACAGGTCGACGCGATCGACGTCCTTGATCTGGAAGCGCTCGTACTCGGCACGGAAGCCGAGCTTCCAGATGTAGAACCCGACGCCGAGGCCATAGAACGTATCGGTGCCGGATTTGCTCGTCGTCGAGCCCCCTATCGTGGTATCCGCGCTCCAGTTGATGGCGCCGGCCTTGCCATAGAGATCGATCGGTCCGAGCGGAAGGATCGCGAGCCCCGCGAGGCTCGGCCCGTGCAGCTTGGTCTCGACCCTCTGTGCGCCCACGGTCTGCGACGGCTTGCCGAAGTCGGTATAGGCGCCTTCGATGGCAAGGTCGAGGAGCTTGATCACGTTGAACCGCCATCCGACGAACGCCTTGTACGCGGCGTCGTTCGCGTCGAATGAGCCGGTATTGATGTTGTCCTTGACGCCGGCCTGGCCTATGCCGGCACCGATGTACAGGCCGTCGGCGGCGTGGATCTGAAGGACGAAGAGACTCAATAGCGCTCCTGCAACGATCACTTGCCATTTGCGGTTCATTGTCGCTCCTCTCTTATTGAGACTGCGTGAAGCTGCCGCCAAGGGCGAGATGCAGATTCACCCGCTGCACCAGCCGCTCGACCTGCACGCGCAGCAGAGCGGTGCGCGCGGCGTGCAGCGCGAGGCTCTGCTGCTGCACCGCGCGTAGATCGCCTACGCCGACGCGGTAGCGCACGTTGGCGAGCTCGAGCGCGCGCGTGTTCGCGGCCACCGACTCGGTGAGGATGGCTTCGCGATCCTCGAGCACGAAGGCGCTAGAGAGCGCGTTCTCGACCTCGCCGAAGGCGCGCGCGCCGATGCGCCCATAATCGGCGAGGGCCTGTCTCTGCTCGGCGGTACGAACCTCGACTTGGCCCTGAAGCGCTCCGCCGGTAAAGAGCGGGGCGGTGAGCGAGGCGCCTGCGCTCCAGACCGGATTATCGCGGTCCTTGAGCACGAAAAGGTCGCTCGAGATGCTGGTGACGGCCGCCGTGAGCGAGATGCGCGGCAGCCGCGCCGCCTTCGCTTCCTCGACGCGGTAGAACGCAGCGGCCACGCGCCGCTCGGCGGCGATCACGTCGGGCCGGCGTTCGAGGAGCTCCGAGGGCATGCCTACCGGCACCGGGCCGGGCAGCGCCACGAGCTGCGCCGGGACCTGCACCGCCGCAGCCGGATAGCGGCCGGCGAGCGCTTCGAGCGCGCGCAGCGCCTGCTGGTACGAAAGGTCGAGGCTGCGCACGCTGTCGCGAAATGTCGCCAGGTTCGCCTTCGAAAGCGCCAGGTCGTACTCGTCGCCGCGCCCTACTCGCAGGCGGTCCTGCGCGAGCGCGAGCTGCTTCTCCGAAGAGCCGGCCATTTCCTCGGCGATCGCCTTTTGCAGGCGCGCCTCGGTAGCGAGGAACCAGCTCTTGGCGACGAGCGCGGCGAGCGACTGGCGCGCGTACTCGGCGTCGAGCGCCGCCGAGGTGTACTGATCGCGCGCCGATTCGCGCCCGGCGCGTACGCGGCCCCACAGGTCAAGCTCCCAGTTGGCGAACACGCCGACGCCTTCCAATCCGCTCGAGTCGCCGCTCAGCGCGCCGCCGCCGCGCGCGAGCGCGTTCACCTGCGGTAGCAGCGTCGCGCCGGCAACCTTGGCGTAGGACGCCGCCTGCTCGACCCGCGCGGCCGCAACCTGCAGGTCCGGGTTGTACTTGAGCGCCTCCTGCACCAGCGCATCGAGCTGCGGGTCGTTGAATGCGGCGAGCCAGGCCTGCTCGCCGACCGCGCCTGCCGTGCTCGCGGCACCGCCCGCGGCCGTCCACCCCGGCGGCAGTTGCAGGTTCGGAAGGGATTGCTTCGTGAGCTCGGCGGGCTCGGGCGGCTTTTTCAGCGCACAGCCGGCAAGCGCCGCAGCCACGAACGCTAGCGCCAGGACGGAGCGGCGCACGCGCATCCCTTCAGTGCAGCTTGAGGATCAGGTAGTTCAGGTACGAGCCGACCCGGATGATCACCTTGCGGATGATGTGCACCGCGTGCAGGTGGTCGGTGTAGATGGCCGCGTCGCCGGCCGCGCCGGCGGCGAGAAACAGCGCCTGGTCGCGCTCGGCGACGTTGAACTTGACCGCGTAGCGGCCCGCCGGCATCGCCTGCATGCCGGACGTCGGGAGGGTGCCGCTCGGTTGAAGCTGTCCCTGGCCGATGGCCCAGACGACCGAGTCGACCTTCCCCTTGATGATCTTGCCGGGCATGGTCTTCAGCGAGAACTCGACTTCGTTGCCGGGCTCGACCTTGTGCAGCTCGTTCTGGTTATAGAAGGCGACCACCTGGCCGCTCGCCTCCACGAGCGTCATCACCGGATTCACCGGCAGCCCGGCGACGAAGCCGCCGGGGCGAAGCTGCAGGTTCACCACGTAGCAGTCGCACGGCGATTGCGTGGTCGTCTGGTCGAGCAGCCATTTCGCGTTCTCGAGCTGCGCGCGGATCTGCGCGACCTGCGCGAATTCACCCTTCAGCGTGGCGCCGAGCTTCTGGCCGATCTGCCGTTCGCTCGACACGGCCTGGCCTTCCGAGGCGCGCGCCTGGATTTCCGAGGCGCGCGCCGCGCCGAGCTGGCCCTCGAGCTCGCGGATCTCCGTCTCGGTGCGCTCGAGGTCGAAGCGGTTTCCCGCGCCGGTCTTCACCAGCTCCCGGTACTGCTCGGCGCGCCTGCGCGCGAGCGCGAGCTTGGCTTCGACCTCGCGCGTGCGGCTCGCGGCCTGCCCGATCGCACCTCGGGTCTCGTCGGTCTTGGCGGCGGCGCCTCTCGCCGATTCCTTCAGTTCGCGCTGCCCGGCCTGGGTGTTGACGAGCTGCGCCTCGAGCATGTTGACGTCGAGCTGGTAAGGCGTCGGGTCGACCCGGAACAGGATCTCGCCTTTCTTCACCAGGCGGTTGCCTTCCTCGACCGGCACGTCGATCACCCGGCCCCGGACCTGCGACACGATCGGCACGGTGTACTTGAAGACGCGCACGTCGGACGACGACGGCGCATAGATGTTGAGCAGCAGGATCAGCGCCGCAAGCCCGACGACCGGAATGATCACCACCGTGACCTGGGTGCCGATGTTCCACGGCAGCCACTTCAGCTTGATGAAGATCAGCCAGACGAAGAACGAGTAGATGCCGAGCAGCAGGACTTCCATCTACGCCGCCTTGTCCTTGGCCGTGTTCGAAGCCGGCGCCCGTGTCTGGGCATCGGAGAGCCGCAGGCGCGCGAGCTCGTCCTTCAGCGTCCTCAGGTTGGGCGGCAGCGCGCCGCGCGCTTCCATCGCCTCCAGCTCCTCGCGCAGGTGGGCGGCCTCTTCCCGCACCAAACTGCCCTCGCGGTGCTTCTCGGCCATCTCGTCGAAGAAATCTTCGTGCTTGTCCGTGCCATAGGCCATGCGATGCATGACCGGCTTGGTGAAGGCCCACAACCAGGCGATCGGCCAGAGCAGGCCCCCGAACACCAGTGACAGCAGGCACAGGGTGGTGATCGCCGCGGTCTGCGGGTGGTGGCGCTTTTCCGCGATCTTCTCCGGCAGCACGTGGACGACCCAGAACAAGACGATCCCGACCGCAGGCACGAGGAACAGCACCACGATCGCCAGGATGTCGGCCGCCGTGTCGAGGGTTTCACCCGACAGGAACGACGCGCGCGCCGGCGAGGCAGTGATCGCGGTGGCCCAAACCGCGGCTAACAATCGTTTCAGCATAAGCATCCCCATTCGGGGAGGATTCTATCCGGCCCGGGGCACGCTATGGCGCGCAGGCCGGCGGCTCGAAAACCCATACCGGGCTAGTGTGCTGAACCGACCGGGGGGACGATATTGGACTTTGGTCCTATCCCCCGGTAAAAGATTCAAACCCTCATGCGTCGCCACGCGCTCGCGCTCCTGATCATCTCGGGAATTCTCGACGGTTGCTCCGGGGACACGCCTCCGACCTACCAAGGCTATGTCGAAGGCGAATACGTGCATGTCGCTTCGTCGGTCGGCGGCCGGCTGGAACGGCTGCTGGTACAGCGCGGGCAGACGGTCGAGGCCAAAGCGCCGCTCTTCAAGCTCGAGTCGGAGGAAGAAACGGCGGCAAAGCGGCAGGCCGACGAGCAGCTGAAAGCCTCGCAGGCGCAGCTCGCCGATCTCAGGGTCGGCCGGCGCAATCCCGAGGTCGACGTCGCCAAGGCGCAGCTCGCGCAGGCGATCGCCGCCGAGCAGCAAGCCGAGCAGCAGTTGAAGCGCGACCAGGCGCAATTCGAAGTCGGCGGCATTCCGCGCGCGCAGCTCGAGGATTCGCGCGCCAACCACGCCATCAAGGCGGCGCGGGTGCGCGAGCTCCAGGGCCAGCTCGACGTCTCGCGCCTGCCGGCGCGCCAGGACCAGATCCGGGCGCAGGACGCCCAGGTCGCGGCCGCGCGCGCCGCGTCGAGCCAGTCGGACTGGCGGCTCGATCAGAAGCACATTTCCGCCGCGCAGGCTGGACTCGTGGTGGACACCCTGTATCGCGAAGGCGAATGGGTGCCGCCCGGCAGCCCGGTGGTGCGCATGCTGCCGCCGCAGAACGTGAAGGTGCGCTTCTTCGTTCCCCAGGCCGTCGCCGGGGGCCTCAAGCCCGGCCGCAACGTCGCGTTGCGTTGCGACGGCTGCGAAGCCGAGGTGCCGGCGACGGTGAGCTATATCGCGACCGAGCCCGAGTACACGCCGCCGGTCATCTACAGCAACGAGACGCGCGCGAAGCTCGTGTTCATGGTCGAGGCGCGGCCCTCGGTCGAGAACGCCGGGCGGCTGCGCCCCGGGCAGCCGGTCGCCGTCACGCTGAAATGAGCCCGCTCGCGATCGACGTGCACGGCCTGAACAAGCACTTCGGCGACAAGCACGTCGTGAACGACCTGTCGCTGCGGGTGAGCCGCGGCGAGATCCTCGGCTTTCTCGGCCCCAACGGCAGCGGCAAGACCACTTCGATCCGCATGATGTGCGGCCTGCTGACGCCGGATTCCGGCTCCGGCACCTGCCTGGGCTACGACATCCTGAAGGAAAGCCAAGAGATCAAGCGCCGCGTCGGCTACATGACGCAGCGCTTTTCGTTCTGGGAGGATCTCTCGATTCGCGAGAACCTGGACTTCGTCGCGCGCATCTACGAGATGCGCTCGCGTCGCGAAGCGGTCGAGCGCGCGATCGAGGGCCTGAGCCTCAAGGCGCGCGCAACGCAGCTCGCCGGCTCGCTCTCCGGCGGCTGGAAGCAGCGCCTGGCCCTCGCCGCGTGCATGCTGCACCAGCCCGAGCTGCTGCTCCTCGACGAGCCGACGGCGGGCGTCGACCCCAAGGCGCGGCGCGAGTTCTGGGAAGAGCTGCACGCGCTCGCCGCGCGCGGCATCTCGATCCTCGTGAGCACGCACTACATGGACGAAGCCGAGCGCTGCCACAGGCTCGCCTACATCGCCTACGGCAGGCTCATGGCGCAGGGCACGGCCGAGGAGATCATCGCGGGCGAGCGTCTCTCCACCTGGTCGGTGTCCGGCGAGGACCTCTCCGCCATCGCCGCCAGGCTGCAGGGCCAGCCGGGCGTCGAGCAGATCGCCGCCTTCGGCTTGGCGCTGCACGTCACCGGACGCGATGCCGCCGCACTCGAGGCGTCGCTGCGCCGCGCGACCGCCGGCACCGCCTGGCGCGTCGAGCGCGCCGAAAGCGGGCTGGAAGACGTGTTCATCCACCTCATGACCCATTCCGCCGACAACTTCGGAGCGGAACAATGAGGCGGTTTTCTTTCTCGCGCTGGTGGGGCATCGTGCTCAAGGAGTTCCTGCAGCTCAGGCGCGACCGCATCACGTTCGGCATGATCGTCGGCATGCCGATCATCCAGATCGTCCTGTTCGGCTACGCCATCAACACCGACCCGAAGCACCTTCCCACCGCGGTGGTCATTTCCGAGCAGAGCGAGTTCACGCGCAGCTACCTCGCCGCGATGAAGACCAGCGGCTACTTCGACTTCGTCGCCGAGCTCCAGAACGAGGAAGCGGCGCGAGCGGCGCTCGCCCGGGGCGACATTCAGTTCGTGGTGAACTTTCCGGCCGACTTCACCCGCAGGCTGCTGCGCGGCGAGCGGCCGGCGCTGCTCATCGAGGCGGACGCGACCGATCCCGCCGCCGCCGGCGCCGCGATCGCCTCGGTGCGCGAGCTCGCGGCCTCGGTCGCGCGCAAGGACCTCAAGGGGGCGCTCGCCCCGCTGGCGGGCGGCGCGGCGCCTTTCGAGGTGCGCGTGCACAAGCTCTACAACCCCGAGGGGCTCACCCAGCACAACATCGTGCCGGGCCTGATGGGCGTGATCCTCACCATGACCATGGTGATGATGACGGGGCTTGCGATGACCCGCGAACGCGAGCGCGGCACCATGGAGAACCTGCTCGCCACGCCGGCGCAGCCGCTCGAGGTGATGACGGGCAAGATCGTGCCCTACATTTTCATCGGCCTCATCCAGTCGACCCTCATCCTGCTCGCCGCGCGCTATCTCTTTTTCGTACCCTTCGTCGGCAGCCTCACCGTGCTCTACGTCGTGGCGCTGCTGTTCATCGCCGCGAACCTCACGGTCGGCATAACGCTCTCCTCGCTCGCGCAGAACCAGCTCCAGGCGATGCAGCTCACGTTCTTCTACTTCCTGCCGACGATGCTGCTGTCCGGATTCATGTTTCCGTTCCAGGGCATGCCCGCGTGGGCCCGGGCGATCGGCGAAGTGATGCCCGCCACGCACTTCATGCGCCTCGTGCGCGGCATCCTGCTCAAGGGCAACGCCTGGGCGGATCTGTGGCCCAACATCTGGCCGTTGATTGTCTTCACCGTGGTGGTCATGGCTTTCGCGGTGATCTTCTATCGCAAGACACTGGATTGACTGTGAAACGCGCGGCCACCTGCATTTTTTTTCTACTTGTGGGATGCACGCACGATCCGGTTCGGCCGCCCGAAGTTCCAACCGCCGAGCAATACACACCGACTCCGGTCACCGAAGAGCGGCTGGTACAGGGCAAGGACATTCCAGCCCAGTGGTGGACGATGTTCCAATCGCCAGCGCTCGACGGCCTCGTGCGCCAGGCGCTGGAGGGGAGTCCCACCTTGGCACGCGCCGGCGCGAAGCTGCGCCAGGCGCAGGAAGACCTGAGCGCGCGCACCGGCGGCACCCGGTTCCCCAAGGTCGACGCGAAGCTCTCCGCCAATCGCGTCGACGTGAACCCGCAATCGCTCGGCGTGCCGGCCCTCCCGGTGCAGACCCCGTTCAACCTCTACCTCGCCTCGGTCGGCGTCTCCTACACGCTGGATCTCTTCGGCGCGACGCGGCGCGAGCTCGAGGGGCTGCAGGCCGGCGTCGACTACCAGCGCTACGAGCTCGAGGCGGCGCGCCTCATGCTCGCGGGTAACGTCATCACTGCGGCAATCCGCGAAGCGTCGCTGCGCGAGCAGATCGCCGCGACGCAGGAAATCATCGAGCTGCAGGAGCGCCAGCTCGCCATCACGGAGCGACTGGTGAAGCTCGGCACCGCCGCGCAGGCCGACGCCGTGGCCCAGCGCCTCGACCTCGCGCAGATCCGCGCCGTGCTGCCAGACCTGCAGCGCCAGCTCGAGCAGGTGCGCCATCGCCTCGCGGTCTACATTGGGCAGCCGCCCGGCACTGCCAACCTTCCTGAATTCAAATTAATGGACCTTCAGTTGCCGTCCGAGCTGCCCCTGAGCCTTCCTTCCGAGCTCGCGCGCCAGCGGCCCGACATCCGCGCGGCCGAGGCACTGCTGCAGCAGGCGAGCGCGCGAGTCGGCGTCGCCACGGCCAATCTCTACCCGCAGATCACGCTTTCGGCCAATGTCGGCTCGCTCGCCTCGAACGGCGGCGACCTCTTCGCGAGCGGCACCGGCTTCTATATCCTGGGCGCCTCGCTCGCCCAGCCGCTGTTTCACGGGGGCGAGCTCGAGGCGAAGCGCCGCTCCGCGGTCGCGTCCTACGAACAGGCGGGCGCGGCTTACCAGGAAGTCGTGCTGCAGGGCTTCCAGAACGTCGCCGACGTGCTGCGTGCGCTCGAGGCCGACGCGAAGAAGCTCAAGGAGCGCTCCGAAGCGGCGACGCAGGCGCGCACTTACCACGACATCACATCCGCGCGCTTCAAGGCCGGCGGCGTCAGCTACTTCTTCCTGCTCGATGCCCAGCGCAAGCTGCACGGCGCGCTCATCGACCGCACTCAGGCGCTCGCCGATCGGTACGCCGATTCCGCGGCGCTCTTCCAGGCGCTGGGCGGCGGCTGGTGGCGGGACCCGGAGCGCTAGGGTGTAGAGAATCGGGCACTTGACGTCTGTCTTTTCAAGCTCGCGCGGTCCCTGCAAGATAGCGAGCGTTCAACGTTCCTAGGGAGATCCAGATGACGCACAGATCCAAAGTGCTTGCCCTCGTGCTGCTGGGGGTTGCTGTCGGAGGATGCGCAAGCTACTACAAAGTCACCGAGCCGGCCTCCGGCAAGGAGTTCTACACGCAGGAGGTTTCGCGCACCTTCGGCGGAGGCGCTGTCGAGTTCAAGGACGCCAAGACGGGTGCGATGACCACTCTGCAGAATTCGCAGGTCCTCGAGATCGACAAGAATGCCTACGAGGCGGGCCTCAGCGCCGCAAAGGCCCCGTCGCCCGCCGTAACGCCTGCCTCGACTCCGAAATAAGGACCAGAAAAACCTAGCGTCCCGACTTCAGGTCGGCGAGCAACCTCTGGAAGGCCGGCGCCTCGCGCAGCAGCCGGCCGCCGACCTCGCGCACCTTGTCCACCTGCTCCTTGGGCAGCTGCAATCGGGTCTTGACTGCGTTGAAGTAGCGGCGCTCGGCGGGATCTTTCAGGTTTTCGAAGTTGACCTGAGCCAGGTAGGCGCGGCGTTCCGGGCTGCCGGCCTGCCAGGCGGCGAGCTTGTCGCGCACCTGCTCCACGCCGTCCAGCGTGATCCGGTCGACCGGGATCGACCACATCTGGTCGGTGAGCGTGTCGGTGTCCGGCGGCGCGTCGGATCGGTCCCAGTCCACCTCCGGGAAGCGCAGCGCGTTCACGGCGATCACCACGATCTTGCGTGCCCGGCGGAGGGCGGGCAGGACGGTTTCGCCGGCGTCGACCTTCAGAATCTCGAAGGCCCGGATCAACTCGGCGAGGCCGAGATTCTCGGACAGCCCACCGTCGAAGACGTGGACGTAGGGGCGGGAGGGGTCGGCGTAAGACTGGAGCGCCCGCGCGCGGAGCAGGGCCCGGCCCGGCGTCTCGGATTCGCCGATCCGAGCCTCGGCAGCGGCCTGCCAGGCCGGCGCTTTCCTGCCGCAGGTCCCGCCGCGGTTCTCGAAGCTGATGGGCGTGAGCAGCGGCGGCAGCGCCGTCGAAGTAGCCACGGCGCGGCCCAGCGGCACCGGCATGAGATCGGCGCAGATCGCGTCGAACTGGTCCTGCGTGAAGCTGAAGCGGGCGCCGGAGGTGACGTCGGTGCCGTTGACGATGACGAAGGGACCGCCGGCCTTCTTCAGGTCGGCGAAGGTGGCGCGGTCGAACACCGTCTCATCGTAGATCTCGGCGAAGAGGTCCGACTTGCCGAAGGTCCCGGTGGGAAGCCGCAACCAGTTGGTCGGCGTCAGGATGCGCCACACGAGCTCGCTTTCGAAATTGCGCGACAGCACCTTCGCCTCGAACTCGTCGAACGTCTTCTCTCCGCGCAAAGCGTAGTACGCCGCGGGAAACGTGCCACCCGACACTGCCGAGATGACATCGACCTCGTCTATGAGGCGCCGCTTCACGCCGTTCAGCGTGACTTCGGTGCGGCGAAGCTCCTCGAGAACACCGTAGCCCAGAGCAGCGGCCCGGGTGCCGCCGCCCGACATGGCGAGGAACACGAGCAGGTCATCGGACTGGCCGGGACGGGCCGAGTCGTCGACGCGGTAGCCGGGCGCGCCGGCCTGCTCAAGCCGCGGCGTGGCGGGCCAGTGAGCGCAGCCGCCGGCAAGCGCACTCACCATCAACGACGCCCAGATAAAGCGCAACGGCGCTATTTGCCTGCCGCCGCGAGCGGCTTCAACGTGAAGACGTAGCTCACGTTGTCGAGCGGCTTGTGGCAGGCGAAGCACTCGGCCTGGTTGACGCCGGGGCGGTGCTGCTTCTCCAGAGTGAAGATTGCGTAGTTCCAGTCGCCGTTCCTCAGCATGTCGGGGATGTCCTTGCCCCAGCCGGGGCCGCTCTGCATCGCGGTGAAGAGCAGCAGCTTCTCCGGCTCGAAGAAGCCGTCCTTGCCCATCACCGGCTGCTTGTTGGCGTCGAGCTTGGCGGCATAGACCTCGGCGAAGAGATACGAGCCCACCGGCAGCGGCTTCCCGGCCTTCGCCGCGTCGACCGCTGCCTTGTTCGCGTAGTAGTAGCGGACCTGGCGCGTCGCCGGGAAGTTAATGGTGTGGTACTTGACGAAGCTGGTCTTGTAGTCCTCAGGGAACGTGACGTAAGTCTTCGCAACATTCGGCAGGAGCGACGATTTCTGCGCCACTTGGCTCGCGCCCGGCTGCGCGGCGAAGTATGCGGCGACGTTGACGATGTCCTCGGGCGAGAGCTGCGCCGCGATCGCGGCCATCGTTGCCGTCGGGCTCACGGGTCCCCCCGGTTTGCGCAGGCCGTCCTTGAACGCTTTCAGCTGCGCCTCAAGGTAGGCGGCGCGCTGTGCGGCGAGGTTCGGGATGGTGTCGCTTACGCTGACGCCGTTCAAGCCGTGGCAGGCGGCGCACACGGTGGCAACCTTGGCTTTTCCGGCTTCGACGTTCGGCTGTGCGTAGACGAGCGGCGCGGCGAGTGCGGCAAGCGCGACGAGTGCTTTCATGGTTTTCTCCCCTGGGGTGTGGGCATCCTAGCACCGTCCTGCAGATGGAGGTCGCGACGGCATGATTCAGCGGACCATGCGCCGGGCCTTGGACTTTGGTCCCATGGCCCGGGCTGGCGCGGTGCATTAGAGTCGGACCGCCTCCCGGGAGGGCGATGAAAAGAACTCAAGTTGCCTCGGCCGCGCTTGCCGCCGGCCTCGCGCTCTTCACGCTCGCCGCCATCGCCCAGACCGCCGGCGGCAAAGCGACCCCGCGCGTCGGGCTTGTGCTGTCCGGCGGCGGAGCGCGCGGGCTCGCCCATGTCGGTGTGCTCAAGGTGCTGGAGGAGTTGCGCGTCCCGGTGCACTGCGTAACCGGCACCAGCATGGGCGCGATCGTCGGCGGCGCCTACGCCGCGGGAGCTACCGCGGCCGGGTTGGAAGAATTCGTCCGCGAGGCCGACTGGGACGACGTGTTCCGCGACAGCCCGCCGCGGGCGGAGATCTCCACCCGCCGCAAGATCGACGACTACAAGACCCTGTTCGCGCCGGAGTACGGCGTCACGCCCGGGTCGCTGTTCCTGCCCAAGGGCCTGATCGCCGGCGTTTCGATCGAAGGATTCTTCCGGCAGCTGACACAGCAAGCAGTCGAGGTCGGCGATTTCGACAAGCTGCCGATTCCGTTCCGGGCGGTCGCCGCCGACATCGAGACCGGCGAGGCGGTGGTGCTTTCGCGCGGCAGCCTGTCGCGCGCGATGCGCGCCAGCATGTCGGTGCCCGGCGCCATCGCGCCGGTGGAGATCGACGGCCGCCTGCTGGTCGACGGCGGCATCGCCAACAACCTGCCGATCGACGAGGCGCGCAAGCTTTGCGGCGACGTGATCATCGCCGTCAACATCTCCACGCCGGCGCTCAAGCGCGAGGCGATCAGCTCCGCGTTCACGGTCGGCACGCAGCTGATCAATTTTCTAGGCAAAGCCAACGTTGAGCGGCAGCTCGCGTCGCTCGGCCCGCGCGACGTGCTGATCGCGCCCGAGCTGGGCGACATCTCGGCCGGCAGCTTCAGCCGCGCGGGCGATGCGATACGAGTGGGCGAGAATGCCGCGCGCGCGCTGGCGCAATCGCTGAGCCGCTACAGCCTGCCCCCGGCCGAGTACGAAACGCTGCGCCACCGGCAGATCGCCGAGCGCAAGCCCGTGGGCGCGGTGGACGAGATCCGCTTCGAGGGCTTGCGGCGGACCAACCCGGAAGTGCTGCGCGCGCTGCTCGAGACCAAGCCCGGCGAGCCGTTGACCGAGGAGAAGGTCGGCGCCGATCTGCGCCGCATCTACGGCCGCGGCGATTTCGAGAGCGTGGACTATCACATCCAGCAGGAGTCGGGCCGACGGGTCATGGTCATCCAGCCGCGCGAGAAGGAGTGGGGGCCGGACTACTTCCGCTTCGGCCTTGGCCTCGCGACGGACTTCCAGGGAGAAAACACCTTCAACCTGCTCGCGCAATACCGCAGGACCTGGCTCAACCGGCTGGGCGGGGAATGGCTCACCGAGGTCCAGGTCGGCCGGCAGACGTTCTTGGCGACCGAGTTCATGCAACCGGTCGAGGAGCGGGGTCGCTGGTTCGTCCTGCCATACTTCCGCATAGGGCAGGAGCTGCGCCCGGTCTTCTCCGGGGATGCGCGAGTGGGCGAGTACCAGACGAAGGAGACGCGTCTCGGCCTCGACGGCGGCGCCTATCTCGGCACTTGGGGCGAGGCCAGGCTGGGTCTGGTCGGGCGGCGGGTGGACGCGAGTACGGAAACGGGCCCGGCGATCTTCCCCGACGTCAACGAAACCACGGCGGGATTGCGGGCCTTGTTCCTGGTGGATCAGCTCGACAACGCCTGGTTCGCGCGCAGCGGCTACCGGCTGGCCGCCGCGGCGTACGCCGCCGACGAAGGCTTGGGCTCCGACCACAATTACCAGCGTCTCGACGGCGAGCTCACCGCGGTCAAGAGCTGGGGTGCGCACACCGTGAATTTCAAGATTTCCGGGGGCACCGATTTCCATTCGGATATGCCGGCCTACGAAAACTTCACCCTCGGCGGGCCGTTACGCCTGTCCGGCTACCGCATCGACCAGTTCAGCGGGCAGCGCTTCGGGTTCGGCCGCCTGATGTATTACAACCGTGCGATTCACTTGCCGGACATTCTCGGCTCGGGCTTGTTCGTCGGCGCCTCCATCGAGGCAGGGCAGATGCAGGGCCGTCCCGACACGGTACCCTCCGCGGGCACGATCTGGTCCGGTTCGGTGTTCCTTGCCGCAAGCACCTTCGTCGGTCCCGCGTACTTCGGGTTCGGCGTCGGTGAAGCGGGCCACTACAGCCTCTACCTGCTGCTCGGTGCTCCATGATTTCCTTCGCTTGCGGTCGCAGGAGCAGACGTAGGTAACGGTCTCGGCGCCGATCTTCTGCGCGGCGATCACCTAGACGTTGTTCAGCCAGACGCGGTCCTACAGCCCCCCTCCCCAGAGGTACTGCCATGCGACGCCATACGTGTCGAAATCGGTCCCGGTGCGCGCGACCAGACCGGTACTCGCGTAGAACTTCAGCGTGTACTGGCGGGCGAGCGGAAGCGAAAAAGTGAGCCCGAT
>DASYPG010000170.1:0-4828 GCA_036006885.1 Burkholderiales bacterium
GCGCGCCAGCCGCAGATCGGCACCCACACGCCGGTGCTCGCGAACGACGGCGCCGACCTCGCCGCCGCGCTGCAGACCATCATCGAGATCGGCGATCCGGGCGCGCTCGCCGAGGCGGTCGGCGACGCCTTTCCCGGCGCGTCGGTCTCGGTGTCGCACCGGGACGGGCGCTTCGAGGTCGAGATGCGCCAGCACGGGCTGCTGCGGCCGCTCAAGGCAGCCGAGCTCTCCGACGGCACGCTGCGCTATCTGCTGTGGATCGCCGCGCTCCTCACGCCGCGCCCGCCGCAGCTCCTCGTCCTGAACGAGCCTGAAACGAGCCTTCATCCCGAGCTGCTGCCGGCGCTCGGCCGGCTGATCGGGCGCGCCGCCGAGCATTCGCAGATCCTCGTCGTCTCGCACGCGCCGCGCCTCATCGCTTCCCTCGAGGACCGCCCGAGCTGCAACTCCGTGATGCTGGAGAAGAACATGGGCGAGACCGGCATTGCCGGGGCCGACCGGCTGGACCGCCCGCGCTGGCAATGGCCCTCAAGGTAGAGCTGCGCTACGCGTCGCTGCCGAGCCTGCTGCGGTTCGTCGCGGTGCACTACTGGTTTGTAGTGTTCGACGACACCGGCTGCCATCGCTGGGAAATCTGGCAGACCAGGAACGCCGGCGGGCGCAGCATCGGACACCTCCACTGCGACTTGAAGCTGCCGGATGCAAACGTCGGCGGCGGCCCGACCCGCGTGGCGGCCGTGTGGACGGGCGAGGTGGCCGTGAAGTTGAAGGAAGTGCTGGAGCAGGCAGAAAGCTATCCCTTCTGTCACAAGTACTGGTACTGGCCTGGGCCGAACAGCAACACCTTCGCCGCGTGGGTGCTGCGCCAGGCCGGGATCCGCCACGCGCTGAGCCCGATGGCGCTGGGGAAACGCTATCCTGTCGCTTGAAAAAAACTGGAGGATTGAATGCTTGCGCGGTTGATCGCACTCGTGCTGTCCACCATCGTCATGGCCGCCGCCGCGCAGGAGCCGTACCCGTCGCGCCCGGTGCGGTTCATCCTGCCGTTCCCGCCGGGCGGCGGCACCGACATCCTGGGGCGCGTGATCGCCGAGCGGCTTTCCGCGAGCCTCGGCCAGCCGGTGGTGACCGAGAATCGCGGCGGCGCGGGCGGAAACGTCGGCGCCGAGGCGGCGGCGCACTCCGCGCCCGACGGCTACACCATCGTACTCGTCGCGCCGTCGCTCACGATCAGCTCGAGCCTGTACTCGAAGCTCAACTACGACCCGGTCAAGGACTTCGCCCCGATCAGCCTCGTCGCCACGGTGCCGAACGTCATGCTCACCAATCCTTCGGTCGAGGCACGCACGCTGCAGGAATTCATCGCCCTCGCGCGCTCCCGGCCGGGCGCCATGAACTACGGCTCGGGCGGCGCCGGCACGTCCAACCACCTGGCCGGCGAGCTCTTCAACATCGTCACCGGCGCGAAGCTAGTGCACGTACCGTACAAGGGGGTCAACCTCGCGATGCAGGGCGTGCTCGCCGGCGAGATCCACCTCGTGTTCATCGGCATCCCCGCCGCCCTGCCGCATATCAAGGCGGGGCGTCTGCGCGCGCTCGCGATCGTCGCGCCGCAACGCGCGCCCGCCCTGCCGGAGGTGCCGACCGCCTCCGAGGCGGGGCTCAAGGACTTCGAGGTGACGACCTGGTACGGCGTGCTCGCGCCCGCCGGCACGCCGCGCCCGATCGTCAGCCGGCTGAACGCCGAGCTGGTGAAGATCATGCACGCGCCGGATGTGAAGGAGCGGCTCGCCGGCATGGCCACCGACCCGCTTACCAGCACGCCCGAGGAGTTTGCCGCCTACCTGAAGCAGGAGATCGCGAAGTGGGGCGACGTCGTGCGCAAGGCGAACCTGAAGGCCGACTAGAAGCTCGCGACGACCGAGGCGTGGTCGGCCTTGCCCGAGGCGAGGCCCCAGGAGCGCATCCACTCGTAGACCTGGTCGAAGCGTTTCTGATCGTAGACGACGTAGTGCGTATAGCGCACGAAATGGTCGCTCATTTCGTGCGGCGCGAGCCGGCCCCGGGTCTGCTCGGTCACGTAGTGCTTGTATTTGCCGAAGTCCGCCATGATGCGGTCGGCGGCTTCGTTGATCGCGCCGAGATACGCGCTGCGCTGCTCCTGCGAAAGCCCGGGCGCGATCACCTCGGCGCCGCGGTAGAAGGTGACGTCGACGAGGTGCGCGCCCTCCTTGAGGCCCAGGCTGATGAAGGGCTCCATCACCGCCGCCGCGCGGCTCCTGCCTTCCTTGAGCGCCTGGTATCGATTCTCGGGAATGCCGAGGTGCTCGACCACAATGTGCTCGCGCGCGAGCACGCCCTCCAGGCTCTGCAGCGTAGTGTAGTGCGATCCGGTCCGGTCGTTGATTCCCACCGGGACGCCGGCGAGGTCGCGCGGCTCCTGGATCGCGGCGTCGAAGCTGAGGATCGCCTGCGCCCCGACCGCCGGACGCAGCGCGAGCACCTGGGCGCCGCGGCCCGAGCGCTCGCTGCGATCGATGCCGGCCCATTCGCACAGGTTGTAGACGTCGGCCTTGCCCTCCTCGAACAGCGACTCCTTCAGGCGCGCGAACGCCTCCTTGTCGGAGGCGTTGCGCTGCGAGTACTTCGCCTGGAAGCGCACCTCGAGGCCGGCGCGCTGGAACAGGCCCTCGTCGCGCGCGACGTAGATGGGCAGGTCGAAGACCGGGTTGTTCGGCGAGACGTTGACGACGGAATGTGCGGTGGCCATGGCTGCTGTACGATCGGCGGTTGAGGAGATAGCAAGCATGATACGAAATCTTGCGGCTGCTGTGGCCCTTATCGCAGCTGTCGCTGCGCACGCTCAGCCCTATCCGACGGGGCCGATCAACCTCGTCATCCCGCTCGCCGCGGGCGACGCCACCGACACCGCCGCGCGCGCGATCACCGAGGAGCTGTCGCGCGAGCTCAAGGTCGCCATCGTCCCGGTCAACCGGCCCGGCGCGGCCGGCGCGCTCGGCACCGAGATCGTGGTCAAGGCGCCGAAGGACGGCCACACCATTCTCCTCACCAATAACGCGGCGCTGGTGTTCCGCACCGTGCTCGATCCCAAGACCGCGACCTACGATCCCTTCCGTGACCTGACGCCGCTCGCGCTGGCGATGCGCAGCCCGAGCATCCTGGTCGCCAACGCCGAGCAGCCGTACCGCAACTTCAAGGAGATGATCGACTACGCGAAAAAAGCCCCGCTGAGCATCGGCACCGCGGGCGTCGGCTCGGTGGGCCACTTCTGCATCAACACCATCGCCGCACTCACCCACACCGATCTCACCATGGTGCCTTTCACCGGGGCGACCCCGGCGCTCACTGCGGTGCGCGGCAATCATGTCGGCGCTGTAATCCTCGCGCTGGGCACCATGACCGGGCACCTGAAAAGCGGTGCGGTCCGCGGCATCCTGGTCTCCAGCAAGGCGAGCGACTTTCCCGAGATTCCAACGCTCGCCGAGCTCGGCTACTTCGAGCCGCTCTTCGGCATCTGGACCGCGTTCTTCGCTCCCGCCGGCGTGCCGCCCGAAGTGACCAACGTCCTGGTGCCCGCGCTCGAGCGCGCGATCACGGCGCCGAGCGTCGCCGCGCGCCTGAAGCCGCTCGGCATCGTGCCCGACTACGCGCCGCCGGCGAAGCTGGTCGCCGAGATGCACGACGAGCACCAGCGCGTGTCCGGGCTCGCCCGCCAGGCGGGGCTCGTCAAGTAATCTTGCGTTCATCGAAGGGAGAGAACCACAATGGAAAAGCAATCCGCGGCGCTGGGAGCGAGAAACCGGGCGTTCTCGCTGCTGGATGAGTTCAAGCAGTTCGCCCTGAAGGGCAACGTGATCGACCTTGCGATCGGCGTGATCATCGGCGCCGCCTTCGGCAAGATCGTCGATTCGCTGGTCAAGCACATCATCATGCCGCTCGTCAGCGTGGTTGTGCCCGGCAAGGAGGGCTACCTGCAGTGGAAATGGGTGATCGACGGCAAGGAGGTGCCCTACGGCCTGTTCATCGGCGAGATCGTGAACTTCGTGATCCTCGCCGTGGTGCTCTTCATCTTCATCGTCAAGTTTCTCGGCTGGGTGATGCGCACGAAGAAGGAAGAGGTCGCCGCGCCCCCACCGCCGACGAAGGATCAGGAGCTGCTCGCCGAGATCCGCGACCTGCTGAAGCGAAGACCGGCCTAGCGGGCCGCGGCTGCGAAAAGGCCGATGCGACGCTGGTTTTCCGAGGCGGGCGCGGCCTGCCGGGCTGCGACGAAGCGGCTGAATTCGGCGGCCGGCAGGGCTGCGCTGAGCAGGTAGCCCTGCATCAGGTCGCAACCCATGCGGGCGAGCACATCCATTTCGCCCTTGTGTTCCACGCCTTCGGCCAGGACCGTCTTGCCCAATGCGTGCACCATGTCGATCGCAGCCTTGACCACCGCTTGCGTGCCGGAGCTCGTCTGGATGGTGCCGATGAAAGTGCGGTCAAGCTTCACGGTGGCCACCGGCAGGCGCTGCAGGTAGGCGAGCGCGGAGTAGCCGGTACCGAAGTCGTCCAGCTCCAGCGTCACGCCCATCGCGGCCAAGGCGGCAAGGTTTGCGTCGGCGGCACCGGTATTGTCGAGGACCGCGCCTTCGGTGAGCTCGAGGGACAGGTCTGCGGCCGACATCCCCGCGCGGCGCAGCGCCTCGGCCACGACCTGGTCGAAGCCCGGCTTCTGCAGCTGGCGCGCCGACACGTTCACCGACACCCGGTCGAGCTGCAGCCCGGCCCTACGCCACGCCACGAGCTGCGCGCTTGCGGCGTCGAG
>DASYPG010000171.1:0-2610 GCA_036006885.1 Burkholderiales bacterium
CTGCTTGCGTACCAACCCGAGGATTTCGTCGAACGCGTGCTTCAGGCGGGGCTCACCGCCTACACCCCGAAGACCCTGATCAAGCGCGACGCGATCCTGGGCATGCTGTCCGAGGTGCGTTCCCGCGAGCATGCCATCGACGACGAGGAGAGCGAAGCGGGCCTGCGCGCCATCGCCGCGCCGATCCGCAACCACAACGGCGCGGTGATCGCCGCGGTCGGCGTGGCCGCCCCGGTGCAGCGCATGAACCGTCGCGCCATGCAGACCTGCGTGCCGACGGTGATCGCGACCGCGAACGCGGTGTCGGGCCGGCTGGGCTACCTGCGCGAGCGCGCCAGGACGCCGGGCGGTTGACGCAGTCCAGGCACACGCTGCAGGACCATCTGTACGGCGCGGAGCACGAGCACCGTCACGACGAGGACTCGGACCACGATCATGACCACGACGACCTCCCGGCCGGCTCGCCCGAGGCCAACCCGCTCTGGGTCCACGACAACATCGCGCTGACGAGCGTCGGCATCGACATCGGCTCCGCCGGCACGCAGGTGGTCTTCTCGCGGCTGCACATGCGCCGGCTCGGCGAGGACCTGCAGAGCCGCTATTTCGTGGTGAATCGCGAGACGCTCTACCAGTCGCCGGTGGCGCTGACGCCGTACATCGACGAGGCGCGCATCGACGAGCGCGCCATGGGCGCGATCATCGACGCGGCCTACGCCGGCGCCGGGCTGCATCCGGACAACATCGATACCGGCTCGGTGATCCTCACCGGCGAGGCGCTGCGGCGCGAGAACGCGCAGGCGATCGGAGAGCTCCTCGCCGAGCTGGGCGGCGAATTCGTTTGCGCTGCCGCCGGACATCATATGGAGGCGATGCTCGCCGCCTACGGCTCGGGGGCGGCCAGGGCTTCGCACCAGCGCGAGGCGCGCATCCTCAACGTCGACATCGGCGGCGGCACCACCAAGCTCGCGCTGCTCGAGCGCGGCAGCGTCGCCGCGACGGCCGCCATCCATATCGGCGGCCGGCTGATCGTGGTCGACGACGCCGGCCGCATCACGCGGCTCGACCCGGCCGGGGCGAACCTGGCACGGCTCGCCGGCTTTGAATGGAAGCTTCATCAATCGGTGAGGCAGGAAGAGCTCGACCGGCTGGGCGAATGGATGGCCGAGGCGCTTTGCCAGGCGGTTCTGGACAAGGCGCATCGAAACCTCTACCTCACCGAGCCCCTGCCGGGCGTGGAAGGAATCCAAGGCGTGATGTTTTCGGGCGGCGTCGGAGAATATGTTTACGGCAACGAGGCGCGCGATTTCGGCGACCTCGGCCGGCGCTTCGGGCACGCGCTGCGCCGGCGCCTCGACGCCGGAAGGTTGCCCTGGCCGCTGCTGCCGGCCGGGGAGTGCATCCGCGCAACCGCGTTCGGCGCCTCCGAATACAGCGTGCAGCTCTCGGGCAACACGGTCTACGTGTCGCAGCCCGGCGAGCTCCTGCCGCGCAAGAACCTGCAGGTGCTTCACCCGCCGGTTTCCCTCCAAGGGCAAATCGACGTGGAGAAAGTGCGCGGCGCGATTCGCCAGCATCTCGAGGCCTTCGATGTGAGAGAGGGCGAAGCGGACTTTGCGCTGGCCTTCAGCTGGCGCGGGGCGCCTTCATACGAGCGCATCTCCGCGTTCGCGCGCGCGCTCGTCCTCGCCCTCGAGCGCAGCATCGAGCGCGCCCGGCCGCTCTACCTCATCCTCGATGGCGACGTGGCGCAGACCGTGGGCGCGATTCTCAAGGAGGACTGGGCGCTCGCCTCCGAGGTGCTGGTGCTCGACGGCATCGCGTTGCGCGACTTCGACTACGTGGACCTTGGCCGCATCCGGATGCCGTCGTGCACCGTGCCCGTGACGATCAAGTCGCTGGTATTCGGCGAGGACCCGCGCGGGTAGAATTTTTTGAAGGAGGAGGATCGTGGCAGCGGCGGGGCAAGAGGCGAAGCTCGCCGGGATCGGCGCGTTCGGGCCGCCGCGCCTGGACTTCAAGTGGGTGATCATCGGCGCCTGCGTGGTGCTCACGCTGTATCTCGGCGTGGTGCCGCTCGCATTCCTCCTCTGGCAGAGCTTCTTCACGCCGCAGAGCGCCGCCAAGGCCGCCGAGTTCACGCTCGGCAACTACCGCGAAGCCTACGCCTCGGAGGAGACCTGGCTTCTCTTCCGGAATTCGATCGAGTTCGCCACCGGGGCATCGCTGCTCGCCTTCGCGCTGGGGACGTTGCTCGCCTGGATGAACGAGCGCACCAACACGCCGTTCAAGTCGCTGTTCTTCGCGCTCTCGATCATCCCGCTCATCATTCCGGGGATCCTCTTCACCGTGGCGTGGATCCTGCTCGGCAGCCCGAAGATCGGCCTGGTCAACCTCGCATTCCAGAAGCTCTTCGACACCGACGCGGTGCTGGTCAACGTCTATTCGCTCGGCGGCATGATCTGGGTCGACGCGCTGCATTACTCTCCCATGGCCTTCCTGCTGATGAGCGCCGCGTTCCGTTCCATGGACCCGGCGCTGGAGGAGTCGGCGGTCATGAGCGGCGCGAGCGTGCCTCAGGTGGTAACAAGGGTGACTTTGCCATTGGTGTGG
>DASYPG010000172.1:0-16512 GCA_036006885.1 Burkholderiales bacterium
CGCGAGCTTCTTCGCCTCCTCGGCGAGATAGCTCGGGGTACAGATGTTGCTCGGCAGGTTGCCGAGGGTGCGGGCGAGGTCGGCGCCGTCGGCCGTCGCCTGCGCCTCCGCGAGCGCCTGCTCGAGCTGCGCATTGGAGCCGAGCGGCAGCGTGACGTGCGAAAGCGACGCCGCCTCGGGCTTCTTCTGCGTCTTCAGGAGGTCGAAGCGGTAGAACGCCTCGCGCGTACCGAGGACCGCGTGACGCAGGTTCCACGACACGGGGCGCGAGTTGACCTTGGTGTCGACGAGGAACACCGCCGCATCCTTGACGTCCAGGTCTTTCAGGGCGTTGGCGGCGCCGCGCACCGAGTCGCGGTACGCGTTCTCGGAGAATTCCTTGCGCTCGCCCAGCGCGACGAGCAGCACGCGCTCGGCGGCGACGCCGGGCAGGCCGCGCAGCAGCAGCGTCGAGCCTGCCTTGGCCGGCAGATCGCTGAGCGCCTTCTTCAGCGCGCCGCGTGCCGCCTGATCGACGCGCTTCGCCGCCGGGGTGAGGTCCTGATCGCGGTGCACGCCGAGCACCACGCAGCCGCTTTTCGCGCTCTCGGGAGAGAGAGCCTTTATGCTAAATTCCACTGCGAAAGTATCGCATGATCTTCCATCGGGCGCTCCTCAGGGAATTCGCCGGCCTCGCGGGCGCGGTGTTCATGACGCTGTTCGCGATCGCGCTCACCACGCGCCTCATCCGCCTGCTCGGCCAGGCGGCGGGCGGGCAGATTCCCACCGACGCGGTGATCGCGTTCCTCGGCTTCTTCGCGCTCGGCACGCTGCCGGTGCTGCTTTCGCTCACCATGTTCATCTCGGTGCTGCTCACGCTGACGCGGAGCTGGCGCGATTCCGAGATGGTGATCTGGTTCGGCTCGGGGCTGCCGCTCACGGCGTGGCTCAAGCCGGTGATGTTGTTCGCGCTGCCGCAGATCGCGGTGATCGCCACGCTGTCGCTCGTCATCTCGCCGTGGGCCGCGCAGATGGGCGCGCAGTACGTGACGCGGCTCGAGTCGCGCGACGACGTCTCGCGCGTCACTCCCGGAGTGTTCGGCGAGACCGGCAACAAGGAGCGCGTGTATTTCGTCGAATCGATGTCGGGCGACGCCACCACGGTGCAGAACGTGTTCGTGAGCTCGGTGCAGCAGCAGAAGAGCGGCGTCAGCATGAGCCGGGTCGGTCGCACCGAGACGGCGCCGAACGGCGACCGCTTCATCGTGCTGGAAGACGGCCGCCGCTACGAGGGCGCCCCGGGCGACGAGCAGTACCGGGTCATGGAGTTCCAGCGCTATGCCGCGCGCATTGAAACGGCCGAAAGCAAGCAGCCGCAGCTCTCGCACAAGAGCATGACCACCGGGCAGCTCATGGCCAACCCCACGCCCGTGAACCTCGGCGAGGTGCTGTGGCGCGTCGGCATTCCGCTGTCGGCGGCGATCCTGGTGCTGCTCGCCATCCCGATGAGCTTCGTCAACCCGCGCGCCGGGCGCTCGGTGAACCTGCTGTTCGCGCTGTTCACCTATATCGTCTATTCCAACCTCCTCAGCGTGAGCCAGGCGCGCGTCTCGCAGGGGCGCATGGACTTCGGCATCGGGCTGTGGCTGGTGCACGCCCTGATGATCGCGCTGCTCGTGTTCATGTTCGCGCGGCGCATGCAGGTCATCCGCATGCGCCTGGGCCGATGATCGCCGGACCGCGCATCCGCACCCTGGAGCGCTACTTCGCGCGCCTGATCTTCGGCGCCGTGGGATTCGTGCTGCTGGGATTCCTGTCGCTGTTCGCGTTCTTCGATCTCATCAAGGAGCTGGGCGACCTCGACCGTGGCGAGTATCACCTGCGGGCAGTGTTCCTTTTCGTCGCGCTGTCCCTGCCGGCGCACGCCTACGAGCTCTTCCCGATCGCGGTGCTGATCGGCACGCTCTACGTGCTCGGGCAGCTCGCCGCCAGCTCGGAATACACGGTGATGCGCACCTCGGGGTTGTCGCCGCTGCGCGCCGGGCTCATGCTCGGCAAGATCGGCCTCGCCTTCGTGGTGCTGACGTTCGTGCTCGGGGAGTGGGCCGCCCCCTACGCCGAGGAGACCGCACAGAAGGTGAAGCTGCGCGCCATGAGCTCGCTCATCGGCCAGGGCCTCGAGTCGGGCCTGTGGTTCAAGGACGAGGGCTCGTTCATCAACGTGCGCGAGGCGCGGCAGGCCAGCTCGCTCCAGGGCGTGCGCATCTTCGAGTTCGACGCCGACTACCGCCTGCGTCGCATGACCAACGCGCAGCGCGCCGAGTACCGCGGCCACGGCAGCTGGGCGATGCTCGACGTGGTGAGCACGCAATTCACCCCCGATGGGCCGCGCACGGTGCGCGAGGCGGAGCGCGAATGGCGCTCGGCGGTGACTCCCGACATGCTCGATGCGCTCATCGTCAAGCCCGACCAGATGTCGGTCTGGGCGCTGCACAAATACATCCAGCATCTCACGGACAACCGCCAGAAAACCGAGCGCTACGAGATCGCGCTGTGGAAGAAGATACTGTATCCGGTGGCCGCGCTCGTGATGATGGCGCTCGCGCTGCCCTTCGGCTACACCTCGGGGCGCGCCGGCGCGGTCGGCCTCAAGGTGTTCCTCGGCATCATGCTGGGGATCCTGTTCCACGCCTTGAACAGCCTGATCGCGCACATCGGCCTGCTGCAGAACTGGCCGCCGATCTCGGCCGCGCTCGCGCCGAGCGCCGCGTTCCTCGCCGCGGCGCTGCTCATGATGTGGTGGGTCGAGCGCCGCTAGGCGACGACCAGCCGCGTTCCCGCGAGGCGGTCGTGCAGGAACTGGCGGTCGCGGTCGAACAAGCTCCAGACGATCGAGATCAGCGTCGGCACGAGCAGCATGGCGAGCCCGAAACGGACCAATGCGTTGAGTGGCGTGACGCCCACGACCCGGATGCGCCAGGCCTTCATGGCGAGGGTCTGGCCGCCGCGCAGCCAGGACCACAGGAAATAGGCGGCGAAAAAGAGCCCGATGAAGAACTGGAGCAGGTGGCGCATGCCGCCGGCGGAGGCATCGCGGCCGCCGCTCGCGAAGAAGAACACCCAGGCGGCGAAGAAACCCACCGCGAAGAGCAGAATCGCTTCGTAGACCATGCTCGCCAGGCGCCGCCACAGTCCCGGCGTCGCGGCGCTCACCGGCGCTTCTTCTCCGTGGGCGGAGTCGGCGGCGGCGCGAGGCTCTGGCGTTTTTCCGGCGGCAGGGCCTGGTACTCGGCCCATGCGTCGCGCAGCTGCTCGCGCTTTTCCGGCGGCGCTTTGGCGATGCGCTTGTAGTTCTCGCGCGCCTGCCGGCGCTGCTCGGGACTGAGCTTTGCCCAGTCCTGCATGCGCCGCTGAACGCGTTCCTGCTCCTCGGGCTTCATCTTGGCATAGCGGTTCGCGATCCCGACCCACTTGCGCCGCCGCTCGGGCTCGAGCCTCTCCCAGTCCGCCTTGAGCGGTGCCAGCACCATCTGCTGGTCGGCAGTGAGCTCTGCCCAGGCCGGGCGCACCGGCGCCTTGGCTTTCGCGGCCGGCTTGGCTTTCTCGGGCGCCACCTTGGATTTTTCCGCGGCGGGCTTGGGCTTGTCCGGCGCCTGGGCGACGGCGTGGCCAGCCAGGGAGAGGGCCAGCACCACGAGCGCAGCGCGCAGCATCACTGCTCCGTATTGCGTTTTTTCAGCCAGTTCTGGAAGCCCCGATCGAGATAGGCGTCGATCGGCAGGTCGTCGGTAAGGAGCTGTGAATCGATTTCCTCGAGCTCGGCTATGCGCTGGCTCTGCTGCCAGCTGTAGATGCCCGTCGCGCCGCCCGCGAGGATGGCGAGCGAGAGGGCCGCGTAGAGCGCGCCGGTGGTCCAGCCGCCGAAGCGGCCGAGGACGTTGTCGGCCCACGCGAGCGCAGGCACTCGCTCCGGACGCTGGCGCGCGAGTGCCGCTTCGCGTGCCGCCAGCAGCCGGCGCTCGACCTGGGTCCCCAGCGATCCGCTGTTCAGCAGGTGGCGGACCTTTTTCCCGAATTGTTGCTCGTTCATAGTGTTTTCAGACCCGGCCGGCGGCTCACAGCGTAATGCCCCGCGCTTTGAGCGCCGCCGCCAAAGTATGCGTGGCCCGGGAGCAATGCGTTTTCACGCTACCCTCCGAGCAACGCATGCGGCGCGCGGTTTCGGCCACGTCCAATTCCTCCCAGTAACGCATGATGAAGGCCTCGCGTTGACGCTCGGGCAAGCGCGAGATCTCTTCATCAATGATTTCAAGGACTTGTGACCTTTCGAGCTGGTCCCCAGGGTTGTCTTGGGCATTAGACCCGGCGGCCACCTCGAGGGTTTCCAGGGGATCGTGCTCGTCGTCCTCGCGGTTCGGAGTGAGCGAGGAAAGCAGCGTGGTCCACAGCGAGCGCACCTTCTGGCGGCGGAACCAGTCGCGGATCGCGTTCTGCGTGATGCGATGGAAGAGCAGCGGCAACTCCGCTGCCGGGCGGTCGCCGTACTTTTCCGCGAGCCGGAGCATCGCGTCCTGCACGATATCGAGCGCCGCCTCCTGATCGCGGACGGCGAACACGGCCTGCTTGAACGCGCGTCGCTCGACGCCCTTGAGAAACGCCGACAGCTCGCTGCGGGATGCCAGTAGACCCTCTGCCGGGGCGGTGTTGTTGGCGGCGATGGTACCAAAATCGCTCGCCGGCCGAGGCCGGCTCGTCTTGACCGCACCGCACCAAGCCTTTATTGTTCAACGGTTTCCCATGGATCGAATCAAGACCAGCCAGATCACCGGCGCCGAGATCGTCGTGCGCTGCCTGCAGCAGGAGGGGGTCGAGTATGTGTTCGGCTACCCCGGCGGCGCGGTTCTCTTCATCTACGACGAGCTCTTCAAGCAGGACAAGGTGCGCCATGTGCTGGTGCGTCACGAGCAGGGCGCGGTCCACGCCGCCGACGGCTATTCGCGCTCGTCGAAGAAGGTCGGCGTTTGCCTCGTCACCTCGGGGCCGGGCGTCACCAACGCCGTCACCGGCATCGCCACCGCCTACATGGATTCGATTCCGCTGGTGGTGCTGACCGGCCAGGTGCCCACCCACGCGATCGGCTTGGACGCCTTCCAGGAGTGCGACACGGTCGGAATCACCCGTCCGATCGTCAAGCACAACATGCTGGTGAAGGACGTGAAAGACCTCGCATCCGCGATCAAGAAGGCGTTCCACATCGCGGCAACGGGGCGGCCTGGACCGGTAGTGGTCGACATCCCGAAGGACGTGACCGCGGCGGTGACGGAGTTCCACTATCCCGAGACCATCGCCATGCGCTCCTACAATCCGGTGCGCAAGGGTCACGCCGGCCAGATCAAGAAGGCCGCGCAGCTGCTTCTCGAGGCGCAGCGGCCGATGGTCTATACCGGCGGCGGGGTGATCCTGTCCGAAGCCTCGGGCCAGCTGCGCGAGCTGGTGAAGCTGCTCGGCTTCCCCTGCACCAACACGCTGATGGGGCTCGGCGCGTATCCCGCGACCGACCCGCAGTTCCTGGGCATGCTCGGGATGCACGGCACCTACGAGGCGAACATGGCGATGCAGCACTGCGACGTGCTGCTCGCCGTCGGCGCGCGCTTCGACGACCGGGTGATCGGCGACCCGGCGCACTTCGCGCAGAACCCGCGCAAGATCATCCATATCGACATCGATCCGTCGTCGATCTCCAAGCGGGTCAAGGTCGACGTGCCGATCGTCGGCAACATCCCGGATGTGCTGGATGATTTGCTCAAATTGCTCCAGGGCACGAAGCCTCAAGATGTAAAGGCTTGGTGGAAGCAGATCGGCGACTGGCGCGCGAAGGACTGCCTGCGCTACGACCGCAAGTCCGCGATCATCAAGCCGCAGTTCGTGCTCGAGAAGCTCTATGAGGTCACGCGTGGCGACGCGTTCGTGACCTCCGACGTCGGCCAGCACCAGATGTGGGCGGCGCAGTTCTACAAGTTCGATCAGCCGCGGCGCTGGATCAACTCCGGCGGCCTCGGCACCATGGGCTTCGGCCTGCCGGCGGCGATGGGCGTGCAGCTCGCGAACCCCGGTGCGACGGTGGCCTGCGTCACCGGCGAGTCGTCGATCCAGATGTGCCTGCAGGAGCTCTCGACTTGCAAGCAGTACCGCCTGCCCATCAAGGTCATCAACCTGAACAACAAGTACATGGGCATGGTGCGGCAGTGGCAGCAGTTCTTCCACGGCAACCGCTACTCCGAGTCGTACATGGACGCGCTGCCCGACTTCGTCAAGCTCGCCGAGGGCTACGGCCACCGCGGCGTGCTGGTGGAAAAGCCCGCCGACGTCGAGCCCGCCCTGCGCGAGGCCTTCGCGGCCAAGAATGAGCTCGTGTTCCTCGACTTCCTTACCGACCAGAAGGAAAACGTCTACCCGATGATCCCCGGCGGCAAGGGGATCACCGAGATGATCCTCTACGAGGATCTCTGAGCAGCCGTCAGGCTGCGCTCCTATGTCTCGCCACATCATCTCGGTCTTGGTGGAGAACGAGGCCGGAGCGCTCTCCCGCATCTCGGGCTTGTTCTCCGCCCGCGGCTACAACATCGAGACGCTGACGGTGGCGCCGACCGAGGACGCCTCGATGTCGCGCATGACCATCGTCACCAGCGGCTCGGAGGACGTGGTCGAGCAGATCACCAAGCAGCTGAACAAGCTGATCGAAGTGGTCAAGGTGATCGACCTTTCCGAAGCCGAGCACATCGAGCGCGAGCTGATGCTGATCAAGGTCCGCGCGGGATCCCAGGAGCGCGAGGACATGAAGCGCATGGCGGACATCTTCCGCGGCCGCATCATCGACGTGTCCGACAACACCTACACGATCGAGCTCACCGGCGACACGCGCAAGCTCGATGCGTTCATCCACGCCCTCGACCAGGCGAGCATCATCGAGACCGTGCGCACCGGGGCCAGTGGTATCGGGCGCGGTAACCGGGTGTTGCGGGTTTAGTCCGAGTTTGCTTCGCGTTTAAGCTTCTCAGGGGATTACCAATGAAGGTCTATTACGACAAGGACGCCGATCTTTCACTCATCAAGGGCAAGAAGGTCACGATCCTCGGCTACGGCTCGCAGGGCCATGCCCACGCCCAGAACCTGCAGGAGTCGGGCGTGAAGGTGGGCGTGGGACTGCGCAAGAGCGGCGCGTCCTGGGACAAGGCGAAGAAGGGCGGCATCGAGGTCGCCGAGATCGACGAGGCCATCAAGAGCGCTGACATCGTCATGGTGCTGCTGCCCGACGAGCACCACGCCGCCATCTACCAGCAGTACATCGAGCCCAATATCCGGAAAGGCGCGTCGCTCGCGTTCGCGCACGGCTTCAACATCCACTACGGCCTGATCCAGCCGCGCGAGGACCTCGACGTGTGGATGGTGGCGCCCAAGGCCCCGGGCCACACCGTGCGCTCCACCTACACCGGGGGCGGCGGGGTGCCGATGCTGATCGCGGTGCATCGCGACCGCTCGGGCAAGGCGCGCGACCTCGCGCTCTCCTACGCCGCGGCGATCGGCGGCGGCAAGGCCGGCATCATCGAGACCAACTTCAAGGAAGAGACCGAGACCGATCTCTTCGGCGAGCAGACGGTGCTGTGCGGCGGCTGCGTAGAGCTGGTGAAGGCGGGGTTCGACACGCTGGTCGAGGCGGGCTACGCGCCGGAGATGGCCTACTTCGAGTGCCTGCACGAGCTCAAGCTCATCGTCGACCTCATGTACGAGGGCGGCATCGGCACCATGAACTACTCGATCTCGAACAACGCGGAATACGGCGAGTACGTCTCGGGGCCCAAGATCATCGACGAGGGCACGCGCAAGCGCATGAAGGAGATCCTGTACCGGATCCAGTCGGGCGAGTACGCCAAGGAGTTCGTGCTCGAGAACCGCGCCGGCGCGCCCATGCTGCTGTCGCGGCGGCGCATGACCGCCGAGCTGCCGATCGAGAAGGTCGGCGCGCGGCTGCGCGAGATGATGCCCTGGATCAAGAAGAACCGCCTGGTCGATACGTCGCGGAACTGAGGAGCGCAGCAGCGCGTGACGCCGCCCTGGCCGCATCCGCTCATCGCCCGCGAGGGCTGGCCGTTCCTCCTCGCAGCGCTCGCCGTATCGGCGCTGGCAACGTGGTGGCTCGGCTGGTGGTCGCTGCCCCTGTGGCTCGCCACGCTCTTCATCCTGCAGTTCTTCCGCGATCCGCCCCGCGAGGTGCCGGACGATCCGGAGGCGGTGCTCTCGCCGGCCGACGGCCTCGTGGTCGAGGTGAGCCGCAGCCACGATCCCTATCTCAAGCGCGAGGCGCTCAAGGTCAGCGTCTTCATGAACGTGTTCAACGTGCATTCCAACCGCGCGCCGGCCGACGGTACGGTGAAGGAGCGCTGGTATTTCAGCGGCGCCTTCGTCAATGCGGCGCTCGACAAGGCCTCGATCGCGAACGAGCGCAATGCCCTGTGGATCCAGCGCGACGACGGCCGGGACCTTACCTGCGTGCAGGTGGCCGGGCTCATCGCCCGGCGCATCCTGTGCTATGTTGAGCCGGGCGCGCGCCTGGTGCGCGGGCAGCGGTTCGGCTTCATCCGCTTCGGCTCGCGCGTGGACTTGTATCTGCCTCCGGACGCGCAGGCGAAGGCGGCGATCGGCGAAAAAGTATACGCAGCGCAAAGCGTGCTCGCATGGCTGAAGACCCCGAGCTCGAAGACCCGGTAGACGAGCATTTGCCGCCCGCTCGGCTCGGCGAGATGCCGCCGCAGGCGCGGCTCGGCGGCCTGCGCCGGCGCGGCATCTACCTCCTGCCCAACCTCTTCACCACCGGGGTGCTGTTCTGCGGCTTCTTCGCCATCGTGCAGGCGATGAACCAGCGCTTCGAGATCGGCGCCATCGCGATCTTCGTCGCCATGGTGCTCGACGGCATGGACGGGCGCGTCGCGCGCTGGACCAACACCCAAAGCGAGTTCGGCGCGCAGTTCGACAGCATCGCCGACATGGTGGCCTTCGGCGCCGCGCCGGGCCTGATCGCCTACATCTGGGTGCTGAAGGACCTCGGCACGCTGGGCTGGATCGGCGCCTTCATCTACTGCGCCGGCGCCGGCATCCGCCTCGCCCGCTTCAACGCCAACATCACGGTCGTGGACAAGCGCTACTTCCAGGGCCTGCCGAGCCCGTCGGGCGCCGCGGTGATGACCGGCCTGGTCTGGGTGCTGGTCGACTTCGGCTTCACGCCCTCCGGCTGGCTCGCGATCCTCACCTGGATCGTCGCGGTGTTCGCGGGCGTCACCATGGTCTCGAACGTGCCGTTCTGGAGCTTCAAGGAGGTGAACTGGAAGAAGCGCGTGCCGCTCTGGGTGATCCTGGTGTGCGTGATCGCGATCTCGGTGATCGCCTCGCGCCCGTCGCTCGTGCTGTGGGCGCTCTTCATGTCCTACGCGTTCTCCGGCTACGTCATGTGGGCGATGGGGCACCGGGTGCGACCGGTCCTCCCGGATGAATGAACAATCCCATTTGGGCCAGGACCGCGCGCCCCATCGGTCCGTAGGGATTCCAGAGCGTCTCGGCGATCTCGAAGTGATTGTAGCCTTCGGCGACGATCAGCTCGACCGCCTTCCCGCTACGCTCGAGCGTGGCGGCGAACTCCCGGGTCTGGCGCACGAACTCGGGGCTCTCGAGCGAGCCGCAGAGCAGCACGATCGGCGCGCGGATCCGCTCGAGATGCCGCTGCGGCGATAGCTCGGCCTCCATCTCGTCGCTGAAGCGCACGTACGCGCTGCGCTTGGACAGGCGCGGCCCGCGCAGGTCGTACATTCCGCTGCACAGCGCGTAGCCCTTCACCAGGCCGCCGGGCAATCCGAAGCGCTGCTCCCAATCGGTCGTTGCGGCCACGCCGGCGAGGTGCGAACCGGAGGACGTGGCCGAGACGTGGATGCGCTCGGCGTCGCCGCCGAAAACCGCGGCGTTCTGGTACACCCACGCGATCGCCCTTCGCACCTGGTCGGCCATGACGAAGAGGTCGCCGCCGCAATCGGGCGCATTGTCGAAATCGAGCGCCACGTAGTGCGCGCCCGCGTCCGCGAACATTTCGGCCGGGGCCGCATACTCGCTCGCGCGACCCGCACGCCATGCCCCGCCGTGCACAAAGACCTGGATATGCTTTCCTCTTGTAGTCATGTAGACGTCGAGCTGCTCGTTCGGACCCGGTCCGTAGGCGAAGCGCCGCGGCGCGCCCAGGCGCCGGCGCGCCGCCTCCGACGCACGGTTGCGGCGTTCGAGCAATTGGTCACGGTTCGGCGCCCAGACCGCCTGGTCGTAGGCGTCGTCGAGCGTTTTCTGGTCGTAATCGCGAAAAACCGGCTGCATTGCACACGGTCCGTTGTCAAAGTTGTTGAGCCTGCCCTCCGGGCGCGCCGGCGCGGCGCAGTATTCTGACGTGGTCATGGCGACTTATGGGGGACTTATGGGGAGCGTCATGGGCAAGGTTGGAAGAAGCTATCCGCGCTTCGAGAGAGCGGCCGAACCCGCAGCCGTCGGACCGGCCGCGACAGGCGATGACTCGGATTTTCAGACGCGCCTGGGCGCGATCATCGGCGTCGCGTGTGCGCTCGGCCTCATCGGCTGGCTGATGGTGCTGCTGGCGCGCTGATTCCCAGTCCGCTGCGCACCCATTCGGCGAATCGGTGCGCGTCGAACTCCTGCGGCACGTACACGCCGTGGCGGAACTCGCGCGACTGCACGCCCTGCTGCTGCCATTCGCAGTTGCGCGCATCCTGCCGATTGGTGATGTCCCAGAGCGCCACGTAATGCTGCAGGTCGGCCTCGGCGAGCGGCAGGTACCGGGGCTCGAACAGCCAGTCGTAGACCATGCGCACGCTCTGCGGCCCGGTGGGGAACATGAGCTGCGAGTTCACGTAGTCCGGTTGCACGTTGAGGAACAGATTCGGTAGCACCATGTCGGCCGCGTAGAGCCGCGTCCGTTCTTCGTCGTTCAGGCCGGGAAATGCCGGCAGCCGGGCCGTGCCGTCGAGCGTCAGCGTCTGCGCGCCGGCCTTGTATTCGGGCTTCGCCTCGGCGCCGCCGCGCAACCCCCAGGCGCCCGCCTCCTGGTAGGCCGTGACGACGCGGCAGAACTCCGGGTGCACTGGCGGGCAGTGGAAGCATTCCGAGAAGTTCTCGGCGAGCAGCTTCCAGTTCGCGGCCACGTCGAGCACGATGCGCCTGCCGATCCTCAGGTCCGCGAAACCGTAGCGCCGATAGCGCTCGGCGCGATCGCCGATGGCGCCCGCGAGGGGCGCTGGATCCTTGCCGAGATGGACGAACACGAAACCGCCCCAGGTCGCCGCGGTCACCTCGAACAGCGGAAAGTCCTCGAGCCTGAAATCCGGCGTCTCCATGCGCCGCGGCGTCGCGACCAGCCGCCCGCCGAGGTCGTAGGTCCAGGCGTGGTACGGGCAGACGATGCGCCGGCGCGCGAAGCGGCCCTGCTCCTCGGTGCACAGCACCGAGCCGCGGTGCCGGCACGTGTTGTGGAACGCCCTCACCGCGCCCACTTCGTCGCGCACCAGCACGAGGGACTGGGTGCCGACGCGGGCGAGCTTCCAGTCCCCCGCCGCGGCGAGCTCCTCGTCGCGCGCGACGCCGATCCATTTTCCGTACCAGAACACCTCGAGCTCGCGCTCGTAGTGCGCCGGGTCGCGGTACCAGCTCGCCGGCAACCCCGGTTCCAGCCGCTTCAGCGCTTCCCTTGTCATGTTGCAAGAGTAAAGCTATAGTCGGTTCATGCAACAGGCCGAGCTTCTCGGTTTCCTTCCCCTGGCGCTCCTCGCGCTGGGCCTGCTGCTGCGCCCCGCGCGCTAAATTCCCCTCCCCACAATCCGAGTAGCATCCTAGCTGGCCCCGAGCAGCATGCGAGCCGGCGATAACCCGCCAAGGGATCAGGCCATGAGCAAGCAAAATTTGATCATCTTCGACACCACCATGCGCGACGGCGAGCAGAGCCCGGGCGCCTCCATGACGCGCGACGAGAAGCTGCGCATCGCGCGCGCCCTGGAGCGCATGCGCATCGACGTGATCGAGGCCGGCTTCCCGGCCTCGTCGAACGGCGACTTCGAGGCGGTGCGCGCGATCGCCAACGTCGTCAAGGACTCGACGGTGTGCGGCCTGTGCCGCGCCAACGACCGCGACATCCAGCGCGGCATCGACGCGCTGAAAGGCGCGCACTCCTGGCGCATCCACACCTTCATCGCGACCAGCGCGCTCCACATGGAGAAGAAGCTGCGCATGACGCCCGAGCAGGTGTACGAGCAGGCGAAGCAATCGGTGCGTTATGCGCGACGGGCCTGCCCGGACGTCGAGTTCTCGCCCGAGGACGCCTCCCGCTCGGAGCTCGATTTCCTCTGCCGCGTGCTCGAGGCGGTGATCAGGGAGGGCGCGACCACCATCAACATCCCGGATACCGTCGGCTACGCGGTCCCGCAGCAGTTCGGAGAATTCATCAGGAAGCTGAGGGAAAAGATTCCGAACTCCGACCAGGCCGTCTGGAGCGTGCATTGCCACAACGACCTCGGCATGGCGGTTGCCAATTCGCTCGCCGCGGTGCAGATCGGCGGCGCGCGCCAGATCGAGTGCACGATCAACGGCCTGGGCGAGCGCGCGGGCAACACCTCGCTCGAGGAAGTCGTGATGGCGGTGCGGACCCGGAAGGACTTCTTCGATCTGGAAACGAACATCGACACGACCCATATCGTGCCCACCTCGCGCCTGGTGTCGCAGATCACCGGCTTTGTGGTGCAGCCGAACAAGGCCGTCGTCGGGGCGAACGCCTTCGCCCACGCTTCGGGCATCCACCAGGACGGCGTGCTCAAGGCGCGCAACACCTACGAGATCATGCGCGCCGAGGACGTGGGCTGGTCCACCAACAAGATCGTGCTGGGCAAGCTCTCGGGCAGGAACGCCTTCAAGCAGCGCCTGAAGGAGCTCGGCGTGGAGCTGGAGAGCGAGGACGCGGCCAACAAGGCATTCCAGCGCTTCAAGGATCTGGCCGACAAGAAGGCCGAGATCTTCGACGAGGACCTGATGGCGCTGGTGGCGCAGCAGGCCGGCGCCGTGACCGACGAGCACTGGCAGCTCGTCACGATGACCCAGGCAAGCGGCATGGGACAGAAGCCTTTCGCGAAGATCACGCTCCTGGAAGCCGGCCAGGAGAAAAATTCGGAGTCCCAGGGCGACGGACCAGTCGACGCGACCTTCAAGGCGATCGAGGCGATCGCGAAAAGCGGCGCCGAGCTGCTGCTCTTTTCGGTGAACGCCGTCACCACCGGCACCGAGTCCCAGGGGGAGGTCACGGTGCGCCTGTCGAAGGGCGGGCGCATCGTCAACGGCGTCGGCGCGGATACCGACATCGTGGTCGCCTCGGCCAAGGCGTACATCAGCGCCCTCAACAAGCTGGAGAGCAAGGCCGAACGGGTAAACCCGCAGTACCAGCTGTAACGTCAAGGGGAGAGGCATGGCGATGGAGAAGACCGGAGCGCTGCACGAGCGCCTCAACAGGGCGTCGGACGCGGTAGGCGGCTTGCTGGTGGACGGCTTCCACTACCTCGCGCTGTTCGCGATCGGGGGCGCGGTCGTGTGGTCGGCGGTGCACGCCTTCGCCGGCATGGTCGCCAACGGGCGCGCCTCGATCGAGGACATCCTGCTGCTCTTCATCTATCTCGAGCTCGGCGCCATGGTCGGCATCTACTTCAAGACCAAGCACATGCCGGTGCGCTTCCTCATCTACGTCGGCATCACCGCGCTCACGCGGCTTCTCGTCGGCGACATCGCGACGCACCATTCGCTCGAGTGGGGCATCGTGACCGTCCCGGTCGCGATCCTGCTGCTCGCGCTCGCCAACCTGGTGGTGCGATACGGCTCGGCCCGCTTTCCCTCGTCGGCCGCGAGCGACCGGCCCTGAACAAGCCCCGGACGATCAAGCCGCGGCTGCGCCGCTCCTGGCTGTTCGTGGCCGGCGCGGACGAGGCGGCGCACCGGGCCGCGCGCCGCTCGGGCGCCGACGCGATCATCCTCGAGCTCGAAGACTTCACGCCGCCGGAGCTGCGGCCGAAGGCGCGCGCGCACGCCGCCGAGGTGCTCGACGAGTGGCGCGCCGCGGGCGCGCTCGCCGGCGTGCGCATCAATCCGCTCGAGACCTGCGGCCGCGACGACCTGGTCGGGGTGCTCGCGGGCCGGCCGGATTTCATCATGATGTCGAAGGTGGACTCGCCGGCGCAGGTGAAAGCGCTCGAGGCCGAGACCGGCGGCGCGGTGGACCTGGTGCCCAACATCGAGACCGCCGCGGGACTCCTCAACACCTATGCGATCGCGAAGGCGAGCAAGCGGGTGATCGCGGCTCTCGTGGCGAGCGAGGACATGGTGGCCGACCTCGGCGCCGCGCGCAGCCGCGGCGGCGGCGAGCTCGCCTACGTGCGCAGCCGCTTCCTCGTCGAGTGCCGCGCGGCGGGCGTCGAAGCGATCGACTGCCCCTACACCTTCAGCGACGTCGAAGGCGCCGCGGCCGACGCGCGCTCCGCGCGGCGCATGGGCTACCGCATGAAGAGCCTGGTCGATCCCTCGCACGTCGCCGCGGTCAACCGTGCGCTCATGCCCAATCTCTCGCGCGCGCGCAGGATCGTCGCGGCGTTCGAGAAGGCGCGCGCGCAGGGCAAGGACCGCGCCCGGCTGGACGGGGCGCTCATCGAGGTGCCGGCGTACGCCGCGGCTAAGCGGCTGCTCGAGTCAGACGGGCAAAGCTGACCGCGGCTGCGAAGAAGGCAACGGCAAGGATGATTTCCATCCAGGCCAAACCACGGGAAAGACCCATTTCCGACCAGGAGCGCGTTGCGCCCTCGGCGAAGTAGGCAAGGATGAGCATGCTGGCCCACTGGTAGGTGTACCTCCTTCCCGAAAACACCCCCGTCAGCGGCAGCGCAAGGGGCAGCGCCTTCAGCGCGAGCCAGGAGCCGCCCGGTCGCAGCGGGGCGAGCCACAGTTCCCAGGCAAGGCAAAGAAGGATCAGCAGAACGAGGCTGGCCGTTGCGATCAGCCGGGCGGCGCGCAAAGTCGGCTACTTCAGCTTGAGGGCGATCTCGGCAAGCCGCCTGCCCTGGGCGACGCAGAGCGCGCGCTCGTCTGCGCTGACCGGTAGGTCGTCGCCGAGCCCGGCGAAGTGGCTGGCGCCGTACGGCGTTCCGCCGGCGCGCGTGGCGTTGAGCTCCGCCTGAGTGTAGGGCAGGCCCAGGACCAGCATGCCGTGGTGCAGGAGCGGGAGCATCATCGAGACCAGGGTCGTTTCCTGGCCGCCGTGCAGGCTGGCGGTGGAGGTGAACACGCAGGCGGGCTTGCCCGCGAGCGCGCCCCGGTTCCAGAGGAGTGCGGTGCCGTCCAGGAAGTGCTTGAGCGGCGCCGCCATGTTGCCGAAGCGCGTCGGGCTGCCGAGCGCGAGCCCGGCGCAGTCGACCAGATCCTGCAGCTCGCAGTACGGCGGCCCGTCCGCCGGGATCGCCTTCTCGTCGCCGATGTTGGTGAATACGCGCGGCACGGTGCGAAGGCGCGCCGCGGCGCCTGGAACCCGCTCGATGCCTTCGCCGATCAGCTCGGCCATCCGGCGCACCGAGCCGCCCACGCTGTAGTACAGGACGAGAACAGGGGAGAGATGCGCGGCCACTTCGGTATCATAAAAGCAATGAAGCAGAGCGCGTGGCGCGGCGCCGCAGAATTCGTGATGGCCGTGACGCGCCGCTTCTTCGAGGACCGCGCGCCCCAGGCCGCGGGCAGCCTCACCTTCACGACGCTTCTTGCGGTCGTGCCGCTCCTCGCGGTGGCGCTGTCGCTCGCGACCGCCTTCCCGGTGTTCGACGAGGCGATCACCACGCTGCAGCTGTTCCTGTTCGAGAACTTCCTGCCCGACGCCGACGGGGTAGAGACGATCAGCGAGCAGATCCTGTCGTTCACCGAGCAGGCCGGGCGGCTCACCGCGATCGGCCTCGCGTTCCTCGTGGTGACGGCGGTGATGCTGATGCTCACCATCGACGACACCCTCAACCGGATCTTCCGGGTGCGCCGGCGCCGGCCGCTCGCGCACAAGATCATCGTGTACTGGAGCGTGCTCACCCTCTGGCCGGGGCTCATCGGCGCGAGCCTTTCGCTGACCAGCTATCTCATCGGCAACGCGTCGATGGCGCTGCGCCTGGTGCCGCTCGCGTTCACCTGGGCGGCGCTGACGCTGCTCTATATCCTCGTGCCGTACCGGCACGTCGGCCTGCTTCACGCCGCGGCCGGCGCCGTGCTCGCCGGCGCCGCGTTCGAAGTCGCGAAACGCGGGTTCGCCCTCTATGTCGCCAACTTTCCGACCTACACCATGATCTACGGCGCTTTCGCCGCGCTGCCGATCTTTCTCCTCTGGATGTACGTTTCCTGGCTGGTGGTACTCGCGGGCGCGGTGTTCACCGC
>DASYPG010000173.1:0-9667 GCA_036006885.1 Burkholderiales bacterium
TCGACGCCGCTCGACACGTCCACGCCCCAGGGCCGCACACGGCGGATGGCCTCTGCGACGTTCGCCTGCGAGAGCCCTCCGGAAAGAATGACCGGCTTCTCCTTCACGACCGGCATGAGACTCAAATCGAAACCTTCTCCGGCGCCGCCGTACTCGGGGACATGGCTGTCGAAAAGCCACGCCGCGGCGCGCGAGAAAGGGCACAGGTATTCTAGCGCATCGGCCCCCGGCCTCGGCCCGCCTCTGACCCTGTACGCCTTGACGAACGGGATGCCGAATTGCGCGCAGAACTCGGGGCTCTCCTCGCCGTGGAATTGGAGCAAGGCCGGGCGCACGCGCTGGAGCACCTGCGCGACCTGCGCCGCATCCGGATTGACGAACAGCGCCACCGTCTGGACGAACGGCGGCAGCGCGTCGCGCAGCTCGACCGCGCGCTCGGTGGAGAGGAAGCGCGGGCTCGGCGGATAGAACACGAAGCCGATGGCGTCGGCGCCGCACTGCGCGGCCGCGCGCGCGTCCTCGACGCGAGTAATTCCACAGATTTTGATGCGTGTCCTCATTGGGGCAGTCCCCAGCGGGCATCGTACTGGATCTTCTCGAGGTAAAGACCCTGCGGGCCAAAGGTCGGCGCCGCCTCGGTCCTGTTTCTGGAGAGGAGCACGTCTTTTGCCCAGGACGGCGCATGCCTGCCCTTGCCGACGTAGACCAGGGTGCCGACGATGTTGCGCACCATGTGGTGCAGGAACGCGTTCGCGCGCAGGACGAAGTCGATGCGCGCGCCGTGCGCCTCGATGTCCAGGACGTGCAGCGTGCGCACGGGCGTCTTCGCCTGGCACTCGGAGGAGCGGAACGCGGAGAAGTCGTGCTCGCCGACCAGGTGCGCCGCCGCCTCGCGCATCTTCGCCACATCGAGCGGCGGGTGAAACCAGCCGAGGCGAGTCGCGCCGAGCCCCGGCCGCACGTCGCGGTTGAGGAGCTCATAGCGGTAGGTGCGCGACACGGCGCTGTAGCGCGCATGGAATTCGCCGTCGACCTCGCGCGACCAGAGGACCGCCACCGCGTCGGGCAGAAGCGCGTTTACGCCGCGCACCCAGGCGCTCGCTGGACGCCGGGCCTCGGTATCGAAGTGCACCACCTGCAGCCTCGCGTGGACCCCGCGGTCGGTTCTCCCGGCCGCGGTCACGCCGACGCTCGCGCCGGCGATCGACGACAGAGCGGGCTCGAGCGCGTCCTGCACCGCGCCGCCGCCGGGCTGGGTCTGCCAGCCGAGAAAACCGCTGCCGTCGTATTCGAGTCCGAGCGCGATGCGGGCCATGGAGAAAAAGAAAAATCGGGGTCCGACCCCGATTTTCCTCTTTTGAAACCCGGTTACCCCAGTTTGCTGAGGATCTGCTGGGCCTGGCCCTTCTGCGACGCGTCGCCGTCCTTCATGACTTCGCCGAGGAGCTCGCGTGCGCCGTCCTTGTCGCCCATCTCTTCGTAGGCCTTGGCGAGGTCGAGCTTGGTCGCGACTTCCTGCCACTTCGGATCGTTGCTCGAGGTCGAGCCGCCGGGTTCGCCGGCCGATCCGAGGTCGAGGCTGATCGACGACAGATCCATCGACGGAACCGACTTCGTCACCGAGGGCTGATCGCCCAGGTCGAGATTGAGGTCGAAGTCCAGGCCGCTCGCGGCCGATGCCGATTCCACCGACGCGGACGCCGGCGCCGCTGCGGGCTTCTTCGTCGGCTCGGCGTCGAGGTTGAAATCGATGGCCGCGAGGGTCGCGTCGGGATCGGGCAGTTTCGCGCCGGTGGGCGTGCTGCCCGCGCCGAGGTCGAAGTCGATGGTCGAAGGCGTGGCCCCCCTGGAATGGTCGTCGAGCGGGATGTCGGTGCTGACCATCCCGGGAGAGGTGCCGCCGCCGATGTCGAAGTCGATCGAGGGCGCGGCGGCCGCAGCGCCCGCAAACGCCGCCGCGGCCGGAGCCGCTGCCATCGCGCCCGCGGAGAAGCCGCCACCACCGCCGCCATAGAGGCCGTTGCCGGAATCGATCGAGCGTCCGAGCGCGGCGGCCTTGTCCCAATCCGCGCCGCTGCCGTTGGTCAGACTCTTCAGCTTGAGCGCGGTCTGCTCGAAGGCGCGCGTGTCGTTGCGCTTTGCGTAGATCTCGAGGAGCTTCGCGTGGACCGGGATCCGGTTCGGGTTTTTCTGCAGCGCTTCCTTGAGGATCTCTTCGGCCTGGGCGTCGCGGCCATAGGCCATGTACACGTCCGCCTCGGCGATCGGGTCGACCTCCTCGGCTTCCATTCCGGAGGTCTGGCTCACCGAGCCCTGAGAAACCGAAGCCGGCGAGCGTGAATCGCTCAGCGAAGGGGCGGTGCCGCCGGGTCCCATCACGCTGTCCGAGAACTTGGCCTGAGTGGCCTTCTTGCGTCGCCACGACCACAAAGCGTAGCCAAGCAGCAGCACCACGACGGCGCCGAGACCCGCGAGCGCGACCGGGTTGTCGAGGAATTCATCGAGCAGGCTCGGCGCCGGCGGCGGGGGTGGCGCCGCTTTCGGCTTGGGTTTGGCCGGTTCCGCTTTTTTCGCCTCCGGAGTGGCCTCGGCTTTCTTCGCCTCGGGCTGCGGGGCCGCACCGACCGGAGCCGAAGCAGACGGTGCGGGCGCGGGCGCCTGGGCGATGACCGGCGCCGCCGGCTTGACCGGCTCCGGCTTCACGGCCTCGGGTTTGGCGGGTTCGGCTTTTGCGGCCGGCTTGGCCGCGGACTTCTTCTCGAGCTCGGCGAGCTGCTGGTTCTTCAGCTCGAGCAGCTTCTGCAGGTCGGCGACGTTCTTCTCGAGATCCGTCACCCTCGATTGCGCTTCCTTCAATGCGCGTTCGCGCGCGGCGGCGTCGTCGGCCCGGGCGGCGCGGCCCGATGCGCCGGGTTTCGCGGGATCGGCCTTCGACAGACGCACCTGGTCCTCCGCGGCGCCCGGCGCGCCCGCCTCGGGCTTGCCTTCGATCTTGCCGGTGACGGCACGGCCCGACGCGGTCTCGGCGCTTGTGGGTGCTGCGGCAAGACGGCTGCGATAGTCTTCCCATTCGGTGCGGTGCGCCTGGACCAGCTGATTGGCTTCGCTCGCGTCCACGCTGCTCAGGCTTTCTGCGCCCGGGATGTTCAGCGTGCGGCCGGCGCGCACCAGGTTGATGTTCTCGCGCAGGAACGCGTCCGGGTTGGCGCGGTAGATCGCGATCATCATCTGGTTCAGGCTCACGCCCTGAGGCAGATTGTCGCGCGCGATGGCGCCGAGCGTATCGCCGCGCTTCACGTCATAGCCATTGGCGCCGGCCAGCCTTTCCGGCTTCGCCGGCACATCCTGCACCGGCGCGCCTTGGCCTTGTGCCGGTGCTGCGACATCCTGGACGGGCGCTCCGGAATCCTGCACCGGTGCGCCGGAATCCTGCACCGGTGCGCCGGAATCCTGCACGGGCGCTCCTGAATCCTGCGCAGGTGCCGCTGCCTCCGGCTTCGGCTTCGCCTCCAGCGGAGGAAGCGGCTGCGCGCTCGGCGCGGCCGGCTGCTGGGGCGCGGCAGCGATCGCCTGCGGACCCTTCAACTCGGGTGGATCGAGCAGCACGGTGTATTCGCGCGTGAGGCGCCCGCCGTTCCACTCGAGATCCACCAGGATATCCACGAACGGCTCGTTCACCGCCGCGGTCGACGTGACGCGCAGCACCGGCCTGCCGTCGCGCTTGACGATCGCAAAACGAACGGTGCGCAGCGCACCGGAGGGTTCGATGCCTGCCTGACGGTAAGCCTCAGCGGAAGCGAGGCGTGCGCTCAGTCCATCTTCTTCGCCTGGCTGAAGCGAAACGATCTCGATCTCCGCGTTGAGCGGCGAGCCGAGCGGCGACAGGACGGTAAGGCGGCCGAGGCCCGCGGCCTGCGCGGCAGACGGCTCCGCCAGGGCCAAGATGCCGGCCAGGATCGCTGCGCTGATTGTCCTCACGGTGCCCCCGCCTGTCTAGGTCTTCTAGGTGTACCAACTACCTTAACATCATGGCCTTACGGCCGCAACTTAAAGAAGAACTCTGCGGGCTTAACGCCACAGGCCTGAGTCCAGAAGAATTCTTAACATCCGCCGCAGCGGCTCGGCCGCTCCCCACAGGAGCTGGTCGCCCACCGTGAAAGCCGAAAGAAAATCCTGTCCCATCGGCAGCTTACGCAACCGGCCGACCGGAACGGACAGCTTGCCCGTCACCGCCGCCGGGGTGAGCTCGGCGAGACTTTCTTCCTTGCGGTTGGGCACCACCCTCACCCACTCGTTGCCTTCGGCGAGCATGCCCTCGATCTCGTCGAGCGGCAGCGGCCGGCGCAGCTTGATGGTGAGCGCCTGGCTGTGGCAGCGCATCGCCCCCACGCGCACGCAAATGCCGTCCATCGGGACCGGGGCCCGGCCGTTGCCCTGGCGCCCGAGGATCTTGTTGCCCTCGGCCTGGGCCTTCCATTCCTCGCGGCTCTGGCCATTGCCGAGATCCTTGTCGATCCAGGGCAGCAGGCTTCCCGCGAGCGGATAGCCGATGCTCTCTTTCGGCAGCGAGCTCGAGCGGATCGAGCCGCTGACCGAGCGGTCGATATCGAGGATCGCCGAAGCCGGATCGTGAAGCAAAGGCTCCGCGCTTTCGCCGATGGCCGCCATCTGCCCCACCAGCTCGCGCATCGCCGCCGCGCCCTGCCCGGAGGCCGCCTGGTAGGTCATGCTGGTCAGCCATTCGATCTCGTCGTGCTCGAACAGGCCCGCGACGGCCATCAGCATGAGACTGACAGTGCAATTGCCACCGATAAAATTTTTTGTTTCTTTAGAAAGAGCATCCTTGATCAGCGGCATGTTGACCGGGTCGAGGATGATCACCGCGTCGTCGTTCATGCGCAGCGCGCTCGCGGCGTCGATCCAGTAGCCCTTCCAGCCTTCGCGCCGAAGCTTCGGGTAGATCTCGTTGGTGTAGTCGCCGCCCTGGCAGGAAATGAGCACCGGAAGCTTCTTCAGCTCGGCGACGTCGGTCGCGTTCTTGACCGGCTCGACCGGTCTTCCGATGTCCGGGCCCTTGCCGCCGGCCTGCGAAGTGGAGAAGAACACCGGCTCGACATGGTCGAAGTCGCGCTCCTCGCGCATGCGCTGCACGAGCACCGAGCCCACCATTCCGCGCCAGCCGATGATTCCCGCTCGTGCCATGGCCGTAGTTTAAAGCGCCTCGAGCACCGCGGCGCCCATTTCAGCGGTGCCGACCCGGCGCGTGCCGGGGGTTTGGATGTCCGCCGTGCGCAACCCCGCCTTCAGGACCTTTCGCACGGCTTCCTCGATTCGCGCGCCCGCGGCGGGCTGGTTGAGCGAGTAGCGCAGCATCATCGCCGCGGACAGGATCGTCGCAAGGGGATTCGCGACGCCCTTGCCGGCGATGTCGGGCGCGCTGCCGTGGATCGGCTCGTACAGGCCCTTGCCGCGCTCGTCGAGCGACGCCGAAGGCAGCATGCCGATCGAGCCGGTGAGCATCGAGGCCTCGTCGGACAGGATGTCGCCGAACAGGTTGCCGGTCACGATGACGTCGAACTGCTTCGGATTGCGCACCAGCTGCATCGCGCAGTTGTCGACGTACATATGGGTTAGTTCCACATCGGAATAGCTTTTCGATTCTTGAATCAAAACCTCACGCCACAATTGCGAAGTCTCGAGAACGTTCGCCTTGTCGACCGAGCAAAGCCGCCTGGAACGCTTGCGCGCCGCCTCGAAGCCCACGCGCGCGATGCGCCGGATCTCGGGTTCGCTGTAGCGCATGGTGTCGAAGCCCTCTCTCACGCCGGCCACTTCGCGTATGCCGCGCGGCTGGCCGAAGTAGATATCTCCGGTGAGCTCGCGCACGATGAGGAGGTCGAGCCCGGCGACGACCTCGGGCTTGAGCGCCGAGGCGGCCGCGAGCTCGGCGTGCACCTGCGCCGGCCGCAGGTTCGCGAACAGGCCGAGCTCCTTGCGCAGCACGAGGATCGCCTGCTCCGGGCGCTTGGCGCGCTCGAGGCGCTCGTAGCGCGAGTCGCCCACCGCGCCGAACAGCACCGCGTCGGCTTCCTTTGCGAGAGCGAGAGTGGCCGCGGGCAGCGGATCGCCTGCTGCCTCGTAGCCGGCGCCGCCCACCGGCGCTTCCTTCATCTCGATCGACGGATCGAGCTTGCGCAGGACCTTCGTCGCCTGGCCAATGATCTCCGGCCCGATGCCGTCACCGGGTAGCACAGCGACGTTCATGGAAGACGCAGTCTAGAAATACCAGGGAAACTGCGCTTTGCGCCGCGACTCGAAGGCGCGGATCTTGTCCGCATGGCTCAGCGTCAGGCCGATCTCGTCCAGGCCGTTGAACAGGCAGTGCTTGCGGAAGGGGTCGATGTCGAAGCGGAAGGTCTTCGAGCCGTCGAGCGTCGAAACGCTCTGCCGCTCGAGGTCGACGCGCAGCTTGAAGCCTGCGAACGAGGCCGCGTCGTAGAACAGCTTCTCGACCTCCGACTCGGAAAGGGCGATCGGCAGGAAGCCGTTCTTCAGCGAGTTGTTCTGGAAGATCTCCCCGAACGACGGCGCGATCACGGCGCGGAAACCGTAGTCGCGCAGCGCCCAGGGCGCGTGCTCGCGCGAGGAGCCGATGCCGAAGTTCTTGCGCGCGAGCAGGATCTGCGCGCCCTTGTAACGCGGCTGGTTCAGCACGAACTCTGGGTCCTTGCGCCACGCGGCGAAGCAGGCGTCGCCGAAGCCGGTGCGCTTGATCGACTGCAGGTACTTCTGCGGGATGATCTGGTCGGTGTCGATGTTCGCGCGGTCGAGCGGGACAACGAGGGACTCGAGGATGGTGAACTTGTCCATCAGCGCCAAGTCCTGACGTCGACGAAATGACCGGCGATGGCCGCTGCAACGGCCATCGCGGGGCTCACCAGATGCGTGCGGCCGCCGGCGCCCTGGCGGCCTTCGAAGTTCCGGTTCGAGGTCGAAGCGCAGCGCTCGCCGGAGTCGAGCTTGTCGGGGTTCATGCCGAGGCACATCGAGCAGCCCGGCTCGCGCCACTCGAAGCCCGCGTCGCGAAACACCTTGTCCAGCCCCTCCTTCTCCGCCTGTGCCTTCACCAGACCGGAGCCCGGCACCACCATGGCCAGGCGGATGTTGGAGGCGATCCTGCGGCCCTTCACGACCGCCGCGGCGGCGCGCAGGTCCTCGATGCGCGAGTTGGTGCATGAGCCGATGAAGATCTTGTCCAGCCTGATGTCGGTCATGCGGGTACGCGGCTTGAGGCCCATGTAGGTCAGCGCGCGCTCCATGCCCTCGCGCCGCGTCGCGTCCTTCTCGCGATCGGGATCGGGCACCGTCTCGTCCACCGCGAGCACCATCTCCGGCGAGGTGCCCCAGGTAACGTGCGGCTTGATCTCGCGGGCGTCGAGCGCTATCTCGCGATCGAACTTGCCGTCCGGATCGCTCTTCAGCGTGCGCCAGTAGGCGACCGCGCTGTCCCAGAGCGGAGCCTTGGGCGCGAACGGCCTGCCCTTCACGTAGCTGATCGTCGTGTCGTCCACCGCCACCATGCCGGCACGCGCGCCGGCTTCGATCGCCATGTTGCAGACCGTCATGCGGCCTTCCATCGACATCGTGCGGATCGTGCTGCCGGCAAACTCGATGGCATAGCCGATGCCGCCGCCGATGCCGATCCTGCCGATGATCGCGAGCACGACGTCCTTGGCGCTCACGCCGGCGGGCAGTGCGCCCTCGACGTTGATGCGCATGTTCTTCATCTTCCTTGTCACCAGGCACTGCGTCGCGAGAACGTGCTCGACCTCGGAGGTGCCGATGCCGTGCGCGAGGCAGGCGAAGGCCCCGTGCGTGCTGGTGTGCGAGTCGCCGCACACCACCGTCATGCCCGGCAGCGTCGCGCCCTGCTCGGGCCCGATGACGTGCACGATGCCCTGTTGCTTGTCGAGGTAGGGAAAATAGACCTTGGCGCCGAACTCCTTCATGTTCTTGTCCAGGGTCTCGATCTGCAGCTTGGCGAACGGGTCGCGCACCCCCGCCATGCCTTCATTCCAGTTCGTCGTGGGCGTGTTGTGGTCGGCGGTCGCGACCACGGAGTCGACGCGCCAGGGCTTGCGGCCCGCGATCGTCAGTCCCTCGTAGGCCTGCGCGCTCGTCACCTCATGGACGAGGTGGCGGTCGATGTAGAGGAGCGCCGTGCCGTCGGGCTCGACATGCACGACGTGGCTCTCCCAGAGCTTGTCGTAAAGGCTGCGTCCCATGTTTCTGCTAAGGAAACATGGGATTATAAGGCCTACTTGCCGGCGCTGGGGCCCGCTTTCGCGGCGGTGTAGAGCGGCATCACCTTCTGGGCGTAGACCTGGACGTCCTTGATGCGATCCGCGTCCGCCGGGTGCGTCGAGAGCCACTTTGGCGGCTGCCCGCCGCTGTTCAGCTTGGCCATCTTCTGCCACAGGCTGACCGCCGCCTCCGGGTTGTAGCCGGCGCGCGCCGCGAGCTCGACGCCGATGCGGTCGGCTTCGGTTTCATTGGTGCGCGAATTGGGCAGGTTGAGCGTGACGTCGGCGACCATGTTGCCGAGGCCCTGGCCGAGGTCGCCGACGCCGAAGAGCGCGCCCGCGATTCCGACCGCGGTCTGTGTCGCCATCTGGCGCGAGATCGCCTCGCGCGAATGCTCGCGCAACGCGTGCGAGATCTCGTGGCCCATGACGGCCGCGAGCTCGTCGTCGGTCGCCTGCAGCTTTTCGATGAGCGCGGAGTAGACGGCCATCTTGCCGCCGGGCATGCACCAGGCGTTGACCTCGGTCGAAGTCAGCACATGAGCCTCCCAGGCCCATTTCTGCGCGTCGGGCCGGAACACGGCGGTTTGCGGAACGAGCCGGCTGACGATGGCCTTCACGCGCGCGACCTGCGCCGCGTCCTTGTCGAGGGCGCCCTTCTTCTGCGCATCCGCCATCATCTGGGCGTATTCCTTCTGGGCGCTCGCTTCCACATCCTGCTCGGAGACCAGCATGTGCTGCTTCCGGTCAACGCCGACGGCGCCCTGCTTGGTGGTTTCGACGGTCTGGCAACCGGACGCCAGCGCCGCGGAGATTGCGAGAGCAATCAGGGATATGCGCATCATCATGAGCCTCTTAACGTAATCAGCCTCTTAACGTAAAGCGCGACGTGCGTATTGACAGCTTACACGCCCGCGCGCCTCAAGCCACGAGCAAAATGCAGTCCCGCTAGTCCGAACAGCGCGGACAGCGAAAAGGCGAGCCCGGGCCCGCCGAGCTGCCAAACCCATCCGGCGGCGAGCGCGCCGACCGCGCCGCCGGCCCCGTAGGTAACGCTCGAGAACAGCGTCTGGCCGCGGGCGTGCGCGGCCTGTGGAAAGACCCGGTGCACGGCCGCCACCGCCGCGGCGTGGAACGCGCCGAAGGTCGCCGCGTGCAGGAGCTGAGCGATCACCACCAGCCAGAGCGCATCGGCCAGCCATCCGAGAATGAGAAAGCGGACGACCGCGCAGGCGAAGCTCCCGAAGAGGATGCTCGAGAGGGCGAAGCGCCTGAAGAGCTGGGGCAGGAATACGAACACGACGATCTCCGCCACCACGCTGAGGCTCCAGAGCACCCCGATCGTCGCTACGCGATAGCCCGAG
>DASYPG010000174.1:0-3471 GCA_036006885.1 Burkholderiales bacterium
CGAGGTGCGTGGCGGGCCGGCGCGCCCGGAAGACCCGGCGCGTTACGACGAGCTGAAGAAGCTGCTTGCGACGCCGGTGAAGCAAGGCGAAAACCGCGTCATCGCCAGCCACGGCAACCCGTTCCACGCCGTGGCCGGCCCGCCTTACCTCGCCGAGGGCGAGATAGCCGTGGTGCGCCCGCAGGGCGCGATGCGCTTCACCGTGATCGCTAGGATTCGTCCGCAGGATTGGTCAGGCCTTCGAGCCGGCGGCGGTCGCGCTTCGTGGGCCGGCCCTTGATGCCAGCCGCGGGCTCCGCGCTCCAGCGGCGCAGCTCCGCGCGGCGCTCGCGCTCGACGCGGCTCTCGGCGGTCTCTTCGTAGAGCTTTCTCGCCTCGGTGGCCGGGCCGCGCCGCTCCGAAAGGCCTTTCACGCGCACCCGCCACTCGAGCTCGCCCACGCGGACCGAAACGCTGTCCTCCAGCTTCACCGCATGCGAAGGCTTGACGCGCTCCCGGTTGAGGCTGACCCGGCCCGAGTCGATGGCCTGCTGCGCGAGGCTGCGCGTTTTGAAGAAGCGCGCCGCCCACAGCCACTTGTCCAGGCGCAAGTCAGGCCTTCGCCAGAGCTCCGACCGGGCAGGTCACGCCGGTGCCGCCGAGGCCGCAGTAGCCATTCGGGTTCTTACCGAGGTATTGCTGGTGATAGTCCTCGGCGTAATAGAACTCGGGCGCCGGCCGGATCTCGGTGGAGATCGGGCCGTAGCCTTTCTTCTTCAGCGCTTCCTGGAACGCCTCTTTTGATTTCAGCGCCGCCTGGAGCTGCTCGTCTCCGTAGGCATAGATCGCGGAACGGTACTGCGTGCCGGCGTCGTTACCTTGGCGCATGCCCTGCGTCGGGTCGTGGCCTTCCCAGAACTTCTTGAGCAGCGCCTCGTAGCTCACGACCTTCGGGTCGAACACCACGAGCACCGCCTCGGTGTGGTTGGTGAACCCGGTGCACACTTCCTCATAGGTCGGGTTCGGCGTGTCGCCGCCGGCGTAGCCGACCGCGGTCGAATAGACGCCCGGCGTCTGCCAGAACACGCGCTCGGCGCCCCAGAAGCAGCCCATGCCGAACTGCGCGAGCGCCGTGCCGTCGGGAAACGGCGGCACGATGCGGTTGCCGTTCACGGAGTGGCGCTCCGGGACGTGCACGCGCTCCTTGCGGCCGGGAAGCGTCGCTTCCTTCGGCAGCAGCTTGGTCAACTTCTTCATGAATCCGAACATGGCAGCTCCTCAATCTAGAATAACACCATGAAAATCTGTGTCTACGGCGCCGGGGCGGTCGGAGGTTTGATCGCCGGCCGGCTCGCGCGTTCCGGCCACGAGGTGTCGGCGCTCGCGCGCGGCGCCCATCTCGAGGCCATCCGCGCGCGCGGCCTGCGCGTGCGCGACGGCGCCACCGGCGCGGTCGAATCGTACGCGGTGCGCGCCGAGGCCGACCCCGCGCTCCTCGGTCCCCAAGACTACGTGATCGTCGCGGTGAAGGCCCAGAGCCTCTCCGAGGTCGCCGAGCGCATCGCGCCCTTGGTCGGAGCGGGCACCTCGATCATTACAGCGATGAACGGCGTGCCGTGGTGGTTCTTCGACCGCCTCCCCTTCGGCGGCGGGAAGCTTCGTCTGGAGACGCTCGACCCCGCGGGCAAGCTGGCGCGGGCGATGCCGACCGAACGCGTCGTAGGCTGCGTGGTCCACCTCGCCGCCTCGATGCCGGAGCCCGGGCTGGTCAGCCACAACATGGGGCGCAAGCTCGTCCTGGGCGAGCCCGGCGGCCGCAACGGCACCCGGACCAAGAACATCGCCGAAGCGTTGAGCACCGCGGGCTTCGAGGTGATCGTCAGCGACTTCATCGAAAAGGAGTTCTGGGTCAAGCTCCTCGGCAACGTGAGCTTCAATCCGGTGTCGGCGCTCACGGTGAGCACCGCGGACAGCCTGATTGAGAATCGCGAGGTCAAGGCCTACATGGTGGCCATCATGCGCGAGGTCCTCGCGATCGGCCGCGCGGTCGGTGTCGACGCCGACATCGAGCCCGAGGCCCGCGTCGACATGGCGCGGATCCTCGGCCGGTTCAAGACCTCGATGCTGCAGGACCTGGAGGCCGGCAAGCCGCTCGAGGTCGACGGGCTCCTTGCCGGCACGCTCGAGATCGCCGCCAAGGCGGGCGTCCCGGCGCCCTGTACCCAGGCCCTCTTCGGCCTGATCCGCGCGCGCGCCGTGTCCACCAATCAGTATCAGCCCATGAAATGAATCGGCCAGTCCTCCTCCTGGCATTGGCGCTTTGCGCCTTCCCGGTCCATGCCCAATACAGCGGCCCCGCGGTCGAGGCGTGCCGGACCTATGCGCTGAAGGAGCTCCAGCGCGGCGGCGACAAGGTGAACGCGGTGGTGCTCGAGCGCGATGCGAACCTCAGCATGATCCGCCATACCGGCAAGGTCGGAAACCAGCCGGTGAGCTCGATCCTCACCGGCAACGGGGCGGTGGTCTACGAGGGCGCGCCGAGCGCCGAGCTCTCGTTCATCTGCCTGCTGGCCGACGAGAAGCGGGCGGTGTTCTTCTCATGGCAGGGACGACCGAACGCGCCGGTCCTCGCGCAATGCCGCCGCAGCCAAAGCCTGCGCGGAAAGGAGCAGGGCTGCCTCGAGGTGCTGCTCCTCACGGCGGAGCAGGATCTGTCCCAGGTCTACGCCTACCGCTTCCAGGAGGCGAACGAACGCGGCGAGAAGAGCCTCGCGGCCTACCGCAAGGCGAACGACGAATGGCGCGAGTACCGCGACGCCGAGTGCGCGCGCCGCCGCGAGGCGCTGCCGCAGGGCGCCTCGCCGGAGGACGTGCAGGCCGCCTGCATGGTCGAGCTCACCCGCCGCCGCGCGCTCGACATGAGATGACGGGTTGAGCCCCAAGGACGAGGCGCGCGAGCTCTTCTTCGAGGCACTCGCGTGCCTGGCGCGCGAAGACTCGACGTGCCGGACATGAGGTGAGCGTAACGCCGGACCTCTACTGGCAGACTTGCTAATCTCGTTTGCGCCTGCCGCGCCCGCGGCGTAACGTACGCAAACGAAACTAGTACGCGGCGGGGAGAGATGTCACCTATTTTGTCAACTATCTTGTCACCTAATTCACGCTAGCCGTCAGGTGGGCGCGTTGGGAATTGACTGGAAGTTGGTCGCGACAGTTGGCATTCCTGGCGCGCTAGTCGTCGCCGGTTGGTTCTTCGTGCATTTGCTCAATGCTCGGCGCGACTTAGCACAGCGCAAGCGGGAAGCTCGTCTTAAGGCACTCGAGACCGCCTATATTCGGCTCGCCGATTCTGCGAATCGCCCGCTGACCGATGAGATATTGGACGAGCTTGAATTGTTCGTTTCCGAAATCCAGCTTTACGGAACGCCAAGGCAAGTGGAGTTGATGGGCAAAGTCGTAGAGGGGCTAAAGGTCCCAAACAATCCCGTGGAC
>DASYPG010000175.1:0-3507 GCA_036006885.1 Burkholderiales bacterium
TCGAGTTCTTCGCGACGTTGTCCTAGGGAACTAGCGGGTCTTGGATCGCGCGTGCGCCGGCGAGCGGGTCGAAAGGCCCGCTTTTCTTGCGCGCGTCTCGGCCTGCCGGCGCCAATAGAGCCACTCGCCGAGCTGCAGCCGCTGGTGCCTGAACCATTGACGTATCGACGCCATGCGTATTCAGTGTACGCGCCCGTTATTACGGGTGGATGAACCGGCATGCGGCGCATAGCCGCATGCCGGACGGCCTTCTTCACTAGAATCGCGCATGGCAAAAGCGAACTTGGGACTCAAGCGCGCGCCGGTGAAGCGCCGGCCGAGGAAGGCCAAGCCGGGAACGCGCGGCATCACGCCGGCCGAATCGCGGCTGGACAGCCTGAGCGGCGCGGCGCAGCAGGCGGCGCAACGCGTGGAGGACGTCGGCGGCCAGCTCCTCGGGTCGTACCAGGATCCGCTCGGGCGCGAGCCGGTGCTCTTCGCGATCCTGCCCATCGAGAGCGTCGAGCCCACGCCGTTCCAGCGCGATCTGTCGCAAGCGCACCATCGCCGCCTCGCCGACGTTCTAGACCGCACTGGTATGTTCCTGGATCCGATCATTGCGGTCAGCGCACCGGGAAAAGGCTTCTGGACGCCGAACGGGATGCATCGGCTCATGGCGATGCGCAGACTCGGCGCGCGGGCGATCACCGCCCTCGTGGTGCCGAAGCGCGAGATCGCGTGGCAGATCCTCGCGCTGAACACGGAGAAGGCGCACAACCTGCGCGAGAAGTCGCTTGAGGTCATCCGCATCTACCGTGGGCTGATCGACGAGGACTCGAAGCGTCCGGAATCGCAGTTCGCCTACTACCTCGAGGAAGCGTCGCTCGTCACGATGGGCGTCTGCTACGAGCGCAACGGCAAGTTCGCCGGCGGCGCCTACAACCCAGTGGTGCGACGCCTCGAGAAGTTCTCCGATGACCCGCTGGCGAAGGCGGTCAAGGCCCACGAGAAGCATGCCGACATGCTCATGGACCTCGATCAGCGCGTGGCGGCGGTGATCGCGAAGCTCAAGGCGCGCGGCTTCGTCAGTCCGTACCTGCGCGCGTTCGTCATCGCGCGCATCAACCCGCTGCGCTGGCTGCAGGGCGAGCCGCCGCCGCTCGAGGACGTGCTGAAGACGATGCGCGAGCGCGCCGGCAAGTTCAACGCCGAGAAGGTGAAGCAGGAAGACCTGGCGAGCGTCGGCGGCGCGCCCGATGAGTCCGATTGAAGCTGCCGCGGTGCGCGGCGCGCTCTGCGACGAGATCGCCGGTGCGCTGCAGGCGCTGTGGGAGCGGCGCCGGCCGAGCGACGAGGCGATGCACCGGGTGCGCAAGGACCTCAAGCGGGCGCGCGCCGCGCTGCGCCTGCTGCGCGACGCGGTCGGCGACGCGGCGTACGCGCGGGAGAACCTGGAGCTGCGCGACGCCGCGCGTCCGCTCTCGGGCGTGCGCGACGCGACGGTGGCGCTCGAGGTGGTGCGCGAGCTGCTCGGCAGGGAGAACAAGCCGTCTCGCCGCGCGAAGCTCCTCGAATTGCGGCGCCAACTGCGCGAGGAGCGCGAGCGGGCTTGGCGCGGACTGCTCGGCGGGCCGAAGCTCGCTGTAATCGAGTATTCGCTTCAGGATGCGGGTGAGCGCGCCGAATACTGGCGCTTCCCGGTGCACGACTCGCCGCTGCTGCGCGCGGGCTTCGAGCGCCTCTACCGCAAGGGACGCAAAACGCTGAAGAACGCCCGCTTGGAACCTTCCACCGAGTCGCTGCATGAATCGCGCAAGCAGGTGAAGTACTTCCAGCAGGCCCTCGCGATCGCGGCAAGCAAGGGGGGGCGAGGGGTGCGCAAGCTCTCGAAGCGCGCGCAGAAGGTCGCCGACCGGCTCGGCGACGATCACGACCTTGCCGCGCTACAGGCGAGGCTCGCCGCGCCGCGCGCGCCCTCGAAGGCGGAAAGTAAGCTCATCGCGCGCATCGAGGCGCGTCGCGCCAAGCTGCAGAAGGAGGCCATGAAGCTGGCGCGACGGGTCTACCGCAGGAAGCCGCGCGCCTTCGTCAGGAGGCTGCTTCCGGCCAACACCGATTGAAGCGCTATTCGAAGTCGTGGGCGCGCGGCAATGCGATCTCTTGCGGCAGCTCGGGCGCCGGCAGCGCAAGCGCCTTGTCGGTGGGCTGCACGGTGCCCTTCTTCGGCCGCCCCGGGCGGTAGATCACGGAGTAAATCTTGAGCGGCGGAACGGCTGGAGGATGCTCCAGGAAACGGCAGTCCGACTCTGTCGGGACGCTCGCCAGTGCACCGATCCGGATACCATCGACGAACACTGTATAGCGCAGCATGTGCGCGGAGTGAGGAATCGGCTTGCCGACGATCTCGTACTTACCGAGCCTGAAACGCCTGCCTTCGACCAAGGGGATGCTCATCAGTACCTTTTCCCTGTGTAGAACTGCACCTTCATGCGCGCGACCTCGCGCCTGACCGAGTCCATTTCGGAGCGGGAACGCTCCGCTTCCAGCAGCAGCTGAGCGTCGGGTTCGGCTCCGGCATCGCGCTGGCGGAGGATCTGGCTCTGCAGCGACTGCTGCCGGCTCGCCGCGGCGTTCCAGCGCGCGATGAGGTCCTCCTCCTGCTCGCGCCATGTCTTGCGCTTGTCCATGTAGCTCCCTGCTGGAACGAAAAAGCCCGGCGGCCCCGGGCTTGTTTATTGGCGCCGGCTGCTAAGCCGACCGGATGTTGGTGTCACGCGGGCCCGTGGTTATACAGCATATCCGCCGCTCGCAGGGAAAAACCGTCATGCCGCCTTGCGGCGCTCCTGTCCGGCCGGTGGTGCGCGGTTCAGGCGCCGCTCGGGCCCGGTGTACCCGCCGGCCTCGAAACGGCCCTTCCAGCCCTGCTTTTTCCATTCGGCTGCGCGCTGGTCGATGTCCACCGCGCCGTGGCGCCGCAAAACCTCGCTCGCCAGATTCGCTGTTGCAGCGTGGTCGGCGGCCACCGTGACCACGATGCCGCCGCGCCGAAGTGCCTCGGCGTAATAGTGGGCCTCCTCTTCCGGCACGCCGAGGTTCGTGAGGCCGCCGATCAGGCCACCCGCGAGCGCGCCCAGTCCCGCGCCGGCGAGCGCCGCAGCGATCGGGCCAGCAGCGAGAATCGGCCCGATGCCCGGGATCGCGAGCGGAGCGAGCGCAAGCGCGAGGCCCGCCATGCCGCCGAGCGCGGCGCCCGCGCCCGCCGCTGCGCCCGCCCCCGACAGCGCGCCTTCGCTCTCGTTCAGGTGTGCGGTGCTCGGAACTTCATGCCGCTGATCCGCCATGAAGCCGATGTCCTGCTGGGCGATCCCGTTTTTCACGAGACCGCGCACGGCGGCCTGCGCCGCGCCGATGTTGTCGAAAAGCCCGATGACGGTCTTGGCCATGGCGCCTCCTTGCTGAGATGAATCCAACAAGCAAGGCGGGTGCCAGACGGCCTACATCTGCCCGGACTATGCCGGGCGGTGGCGA
>DASYPG010000176.1:0-4189 GCA_036006885.1 Burkholderiales bacterium
GGAATGCCGAGCTTCTCGGCCAGCCGCTCGGCGAGGCGCCGCGAGGGCCGGCGCTCGTCGGACTCGATCTTGCGGATGGCGAAGCGCGAGCAGCTCACCGCCCGGGCAAGCGCCTCCTGGGTCAGGTCGAGCGCCTTGCGCCGCCGCCGCAGCCAGTACCCGAAGCCGTGAGCTCGCTCCTCCACGTGGGAAATTCTAGTGCGGTTGTCCCCCTTTTTGTCCCGCTGGGTGACCCCTCGCCCATCACCAGGGACGCTGTAATGCGCTCGTCCGTCCACAAACCTGGAGGAAGAAAATGAAAATGCTGAAAGGCAGTGCAGTCGCGCTAGCGCTCTTCGCCGCTTCGGCCTGGGCGCAACATGCCGGCCAGCACCAATCGGTCAGCGCGGCCGATCTGAAGTGGAGCGACGTACCTTCGCTTCCGAAGGGCGCGCAAATTGCGGTGATCGAGGGCCCGATGAGCCAGGCGGTGCCATTCACGGTGCGGCTCAAGTTTCCCGCGAACTACACGATTCCCCCCCACACCCATCCGGCGGTCGAGCGCGTGACCGTGCTTACAGGGACCTTTCATATGGGCATGGGGGAGAAGTTCAACCGCGCCGGGGCCCAGCCCGTGCGGACGGGCGACCTCATGATCATGCAGCCTGGAACCGCCCACTACGCCTTTACCGAGGGCGAAGTGATCGTGCAACTGCACGGCACGGGTCCCTGGGGCATCACCTATATCAACCCCAACGACGATCCACGCAAACAATGAATACGGTTACTGATCTCTCCCTGGTCAAGGCGAAACAGCAGGCCGCGTGGGCTGCGGGCGACTACGCCGTCATCGGCACCACGCTGCAGATCGTCGGCGAGTCGCTGTGCGAAGCGCTCGACCTGCGTGCCGGCCAGCGCGTGCTCGACGTGGCCGCGGGCAACGGCAACGCCACGCTCGCGGCGGCGCGGCGCTGGTGCGACGTCGTGTCGACCGACTATGTCCCGGCGCTCCTCGAGCGGGCCCGGGCGCGCGCCGGCGCCGAGGGCCTTGCGGTGCAGTTCGAGCAGGCCGACGCCGAGAATCTTCAGTTCGCCGACGGCGCGTTCGACGTGGTGCTCTCCACCTTCGGCGTGATGTTCACGCCCAACCAGGAGCAGGCCGCCGCCGAGCTCGCGCGGGTCTGCAAGCCCGGCGGCAAGATCGGCCTCGCCAACTGGACGCCCACGAGCTTCATCGGCGAGCTGTTCAAGCTGATCGGGCGCTACCGTCCCCCGGCTCCGGGGATGAAATCGCCAGCGCTCTGGGGCACCGAGGAGCGGCTGCGCGAGCTTTTCGGCAGCCGCATCGCCGCCCTGCAGGCGCCGCGGCGCAACTACATGTTCCGCTACCGTTCTCCCCGGCACTGGCTCGACACCTTCCGCACCTATTACGGGCCGATGAACAAGGCGTTCGCGGCGCTCGACGCCGGCAAGCAGGACTCGCTCGCCGAGGACTTGCTCGGGCTCGCCCAGCGCTTCAACAGCGCCACCGACGGCTCGATGGTGGCGCCGGGCGAGTACCTCGAGGCCGTGATCAGGCTACGATAGCGCATGAAAATCGCGAACTCAGTTGTCGAGCTGGTCGGGAACACGCCGCTGGTGCGCATCAACCGGCTGGCGCAGGGCTGTGGGGCGAAGATCGTCGTCAAGCTCGAGTTCTACAGCCCCGGCGCCAACGTCAAGGACCGCATCGGCGTGTCCATGATCGAGGCCGCCGAGCGCGCCGGCAAGATCGGGCCGGACACCGTGATCGTCGAGCCGACCAGCGGCAACACCGGCATTGCGCTCGCTTGGGTGTGCGCGGTGAAGGGCTACAAATGCATGCTCTTCATGCCCGAGCAGATGAGCAAGGAACGCCGCGCGGTGATCCGCGCCTATGGCGCCGAGCTCGTGCTGACGCCCGCGGCCGAGGGCGCGATCGGCGCGGTGAAGCGCGCCGAGGAGCTCGTCGCCTCCGACCCCAAGCGCTACTTCATGCCCGACCAGTTCCGCAACCCGGCCAACCCGGAGGTCCACCGCCGCACCACGGCGGAGGAAATCTGGCGCGACACCGACGGCAAAGCGGACATCCTGGTCTCGGGCATCGGCACCGGCGGCACCATCACCGGCGTGGGCGAGGTGATCAAGGCGCGCAAGCCCGGCTTCAAGTGCGTCGCGGTCGAGCCCGATGCGTCGGCGGTGCTTTCGGGCTCGCCCAAGGGCCCGCACGTGATTCAGGGGATCGGCGCGGGCTTCATCCCGGACATCCTCAACCGGGAGATCTACGACGAGATCGTGCGCGTGCCGAACGACGCCGCCCTCGACACGGCGCGGCGCCTGGCGAAGGAGGAAGGCCTCTTCGTCGGCATCTCTTCGGGCGCGGCAGTGTGGGCGGCGCTCCAGGTCGGCCGGCGCAATGAGAACGAGGGCAAGCTCATCGTTGCAGTCCTGCCCTCGTTCGGCGAGCGCTACCTCACTTCGCCTCTTTATGCGGGGCTCATGGACTGAATTACTTCGCGAGGATCTGCCAGGCGATCACCGCCTGGGCGAAGAAGCCGACCGCGAACGCGAGGGTACGCACCCAGGGGATGGCCAAGGCGTAGGCGAGGACGTGCACCACGCGGGCCCAGAAGTACACCATGGCCGCGGTGGCGATGGCGCTGTTGCTGATGCCCAGATCCTGGGCGGCGAGCACCAGCGCGGCGAACACGACCAGGTTCTCCACGTTGTTGGAGTGCGCCTTCATGAGCCGGCGCGCCCAAGGCGACTGGGCAGGGGGGTTGTCCGGGTAGCCGACCGCGGTGGTCAGGCCCCAGGTGGCGATCCGGTCGAGGATGTAGGGCACCCACAGCAGACCGGTCAGGACCGTAACGTATACAAGGTATAGCAGCTCGGTTTTCATTCTTTACTTCTCCTTTGTTGTTGTCGTGCGGCGCCGCTCGCCGCTGGGACGCAACTCTACGCCGAATCGCGGGCATAGGCCCTTGGTCCAATGTGCGGCGGGATAGCAGAGATGGCACGATCCAAGTCTCGGAGGACCGTATGAACAAACTACCCCTGAGTATCGTAGCGACCAGCCTCGCATTCAGCTTTTCCGCCGTGGCCCAGGACAACCAGCTTCCCACCGAAGCGTTTTTGGGTGCCCCGTCCAATGGCCGCGTCGTCATGGACACGTATGGTAATTGCGTGCGCACCACGGCCTGGAGCCCTGATAAGGCGATCGACGGCTGCGGCAAGGCGAAGCCGGCGCCGGTCGCCGTCGTCGCCCCGCAGCCCGCGCAAGCCGCGCCCGCGCCCGTAGCCGCCGCGCCGGCCGCCGCAGCTGCCGCAACTGCCGCACCCGCCGCCGCCGCGTCCTCTGCGGCCACCGCGTCCTCTGCGGCCGCAGTCGCCGCCGTCCCGGTCGCAGCAGTCGCCGCGGCGTCACAGGAGAAGCCGATGCGCACGGTAACAATCGGCGGCGACGCGTTCTTCGACACCAACAAGGCGACCTTCCGGAAGGAAGCGCAGCCGGAGCTCGAGAAGATTTCCGAGCGTGTGCGCCGCGTGAGCTCGGTCGAGTCGGTCCAGATCATCGGGCACACCGACAACACCGGCGCCGCGGACTACAACCAGAAGCTTTCCGAGCAGCGCGCCGCCACGGTCAAGGACTTCCTGGTGAAGAACGGGGTCGATCCCTCCAAGATCACGATCCTCGGCAAGGGGCAGAGCTCGCCGATCGCCGATAACGCCACGACCGAGGGGCGCGCCAAGAACCGGCGCGTGGACGTCATGGTCAAGGGCGCGGTGGACGGCCAGTAGCCGCTCGACTGCTTGATCACCCCGACCGCGACGTATTGCGTCCGGTCGGCGCTTGCGCCAGTGTGACGACTAGATGATGACTCTGCTGCCGCGCACTCGCTGGATTCTGCTGGGAGTCTCGGCGCTCCTGCTCGCCGGCTACGCGGCCGCTGGGTTCTTCGTCGTGCCCCGCGTGGCGCGCTCGCAGATCGAGGCCTTCGTCACCGAGACCCTGCATCGCAAGATCGCTCTCGGCGAAATCCGCTTCAATCCGTTCACGTTCGAAGCGAACATCGCGGACCTCAAGCTTACCGAGGCGGACGGCGCGCCGCTCGTCGCATTCCGGCACCTGAAGGTCAACGCGGAGCTCGCTTCGCTGTGGTGGCGCGGGGTCGTGCTGAAGGAGCTCGAG
>DASYPG010000177.1:0-2153 GCA_036006885.1 Burkholderiales bacterium
GCCGAACCAGGGGGTCTGCGGCTTGAGCGCGGGCAGGCCGAGCTCTTCCCAGATCGTACGCGCGCGCTCCATGTACTCGCGCTTGGGGAGCGAGATCGGCGGGAAGTCTTCTTTCATGGTGGCGTCGATCAGCACCGCGGCGTCCTCGCCATTGTTGCGCCTGGAGCGCGGGCCGTGGCCCTGGTCGCGGTGCTGCAGGATCTGTATGTCGAGCGCCGGATTGGCGCGGTAGGACATCGCCCAGAGCAGGTGGTCGGCGTTGTCGGGATCGATGTCGTCGTTGATCGCGATCACGTACTTGCCGGTGGCGCGGTTCCAGGACACCGCGCCGTAGAGGGCGCGCCATACCTCCGTTGTCGGAGTATTCCTTTCAAAAACTACAGCGACAACCTTGCGCAAGTTGGTGAGGGGCTCATGCATCGACACGCGCTTTACCCCGCGGATGGCGAGCGTGTTGCGCAGGAAATCGGTGAACAGCGGCTCGAGCGCGACCCGCTTGATCAGGCTCGACTCGCTGGGCGTGACCTGCGAGATGATCGAGGTGAGGATCGCGTCGCGCCGCCGCGTGATGGCCGTGACCTCCATGAAGGCGTTGTACTCCTGGAGGTTGACGTGGCCGTGCGACTCGCCGAAGGGCGCCTCGGGCTCGAGGTATTCGGTGTCGATCAGCCCTTCGACCACGATCTCGGCCTCCGCCGGCACCAGCAGGTCGACGGTCTTCGCCTTCACCACGTTGATCGGCATGCCGACCAGCGCTCCGGCGACGTGCAGCTCGTCGAGCGATTCGGGCACCTTCTGCGCCGAGGCGAACGCGATGCACGGCGGCGCGCCGAGCACCACCGCCGCGGGCAGCTTCTGGCGGCGCTGCTTCATCTTTTCCCAGTGCGTGTAGATGCCGGGACGCAGCTCGAGCGACGGATTCATGCCCAGGCGCCGCGGCGCCTTCACCTGGCCGCGGTAGATGCCCATGTTCTGCACGCCGCTATCGGGGTCGCGCGTGATGTACTGCGAGAGCGTGGTGAACGGCGCGATGTCCCAGCCCGGCGTGGAAATGGGGATCGGAAGCCCGTCCAGGCCGTGACCCGCCTTTTCCAGCTCTCGACCCTGAAACACGATCTCGTGGCAGGGCGCTTCCTTGACGACATTCGGCGCGACGGGGTTGGCGATAGCGCGGTTCCAGGTCTGGTTGATCTGCTCCAGCGCGCAGCCCATGCCCATGCGGTAGATCTCGCGGCTCGCCGCGAGCGCGCCGACGACCACCGGGATGTCGTAGCGCTTGCCCTTCGAGTCCACCACGTTCGTGAACAGGAACGCCTTGCGCTGCGGCTCCTCGATGCCGCCGCGGAACTGCCAGCGCACCAGCGGATGGAGCTCGGTGTCCTTGTTGATAGGACGCTCGACGGTGATGAGAAGCCCGGCGCGCTTCAGCGCATCGAGATGGTCGTGAAGGTCGGGGTAGCGTTTGGTCATTCGACGGTGATGTTCTTCGCGCGCACGATACGCTCCCATTTTGCCTGGTCTTCGCGCAGCACGCGGCCGAGGTCCTCGGGCGTGCCGGCGGCGATGTCGCAGCCTTGCGCCTCGAAGCGCTCGCGCATCGCCGGATCGGCGAACATCCTCGCGAGCGCGCCGTGCAGGCGCTCGATGACGCGCTTCGGCGTGGCGCCCGGCGCGACCATCGCCACCCAGGACACGGTCTCGAAGCCGGGGTAGGTCTCGGCGATCGTCGGCAGCCCGGGATAGAACTTGGAGCGCGAAAGCGAGCTTATGCCCAGCGCGACGAGCCTGCCGCTCTTGACGTACTGGGGGATGGGACCGCCGCCCTGGATCAGCATGACCTGTACTTGGCCGGAGAGCAGGTCCTGCAGCGCCGGCCCGCCGCCCTTGTAGTGCACCGGAACCGTGTCGATGCCGGCGACATCCTTGAAAAGCTCGTACGCGAGGCGGCTGGAGGAGGCCGGGCCGGCGGAAGCGTAGTTGAGCTGCGCGCCGTGCTGCTTCGCGAGCGCGACGAAGTCCTTCACGCTATTCACGCCGAGGCTCGGGTGCACCAGCAGCACTTGTGGATAGCGGCAGAGCTGCATGACCGGCGCGAAGTCGCGGATCGGGTCCCACTTCAGGTTCTTGAAAAGCAGCGCGTTGCTCGCAAAGGT
>DASYPG010000178.1:0-2232 GCA_036006885.1 Burkholderiales bacterium
AATGGAAGCGCTGAAGGACGCCAGTCATCTCTACGAGGTCGAGCGCAGGGTGTTCCACGCCGAGCGCCCGGGATTCCGCATCAACGAGCTGCAGCTCTCGAAGACGCAGAAGGTGCCCTGGCATTATCACAGCACCGTGCAGGACACGTTTTACGTGCTGCAGGGATCGATCCGCATCTTCATGCAGGACCCGAAAGAGAACGTGACGCTCAAGCCGGGCGAGACCTACGCGGTGCCGCCGCGCCGGCCGCACCTCGTCACCAACGCGGGCGAGGGCTCGGCCACTTTCCTCGTGCTCCAGGGCATCGGCGAGTACGACTTCGTTCCGCTGCTTGGCGAACGCTGAGCCGAGATTCCGGCGCGCTGTCCGCCGCGACCTGCCCGACATCGTCCGGATGCTGGCCGACGACGTGCTCGGCGCCAAACGCGAGGAGTACACGTCGCCGCTGCCGGCGAGCTACGACAGGGCGTTCGAGGCGATCGATCGCGATCCGAACTACGAGCTCGTCGTCGGCGAGCTCGACGGACGCGTGGTGGCGGTGCTGCAGCTCGCCTGCATTCCGAACCTCAGCCGCCGGGGAAGCTGGCGGGCGTTGATCGAAGGCGTGCGCGTGGATTCGTCGCTGCGCTCGAGCGGCCTCGGCCGCAAGCTCGTCGCGTGGGCGATCGAGCGCGCGCGCGAGAAGGGCTGTCGCCTGGTGCAGCTCACCTCGGACAAGCGGCGCCGCGACGCGATCCGCTTCTACGAGTCGCTGGGCTTCGTCGCCTCCCACGAAGGGATGAAGCTCGAGCTCTAGCCCCGGAAACACCCAATGCGATCTCTCAAGCACCTCTTCGATGCCAACCGCGCCTGGTCGCAGGCGATCCGCCTGCAGGACCCGGAGTTCTTCAGCAAGCTCTCGCGGCAGCAGTTCCCCGAGTACCTCTGGATCGGCTGCTCCGACAGCCGCGTGCCGGCCAACCAGATCGTGGGCCTCCTGCCCGGAGAGCTCTTTGTCCACCGCAATATCGCCAACCTCGTGGTGCACACCGACCTCAACTGCCTCTCGGTGATGCAGTTCGCGGTCGACATCCTCAGGGTGCGCCACGTCATCGTGTGCGGGCACTACGGCTGCAGCGGCGTGCAGGCGGCGCTCGCGCGCGAGCGCCTGGGCCTCTCCGACAACTGGCTGCGCCATGTACAGGACGTGCGCCTGAAGCACGAGGACGCACTCGCGCGCGCCCCCAACGCCGCCGAGCGGCTGTGCGAGCTGAACGTAATCGAACAGGTGGCGAACGTCTGCCAAACCAGCATCGCGCGCGACGCCTGGGAGCGCGGCCAGCCGCTCGCGGTGCACGGCTGGGTCTACGGCATCAACGACGGCTTGCTGAAGGACCTCGACGTTACGGTGACCGGTCTCGGCGAGGCGGGGGGCGCTTAGCTTCTACCCAAAAAACCCGGTGTCCGAGCTCGGGGTCTCGCCGACCCACTTGGCGATCGCACCCGGGGTGGTGAACCAGACCCGCTTTTCCTTCACGATGTGCTGCAGAGCGCGACGCAGCTGCCGCAGGCGGTGGGGCTGACCGACGATGTAGGGGTGCAGCGCGATGCCCATGACGAGCGGCTGGGTGCGCGACTGCTCGAGCATCTCGTCGAAGTTGTCCACGATGAGGTCGGCGAAGGCGCTCGCCGACATCTGGCGGTGGATGATCGCCGGGATGTCGTTCAGCTCCTGCGGATAGGGCACGGCCAGGATCTTCCCGCCGCGGGTCTTCATCTCCACGGGCTGGTCGTCGTGGCACCAGTTGAGGGTGTAGGCGTAGCCGGCCTCCTGCAGCAGGTCGGGGGTGACGAAGCTCTCCGAGATCCAGGGGCTGAGCCACCCCTGCACCTGCAGCTTCGACTCCTTCTGGATGCGCTCGCGGCAGTACTTGAGCAGCGCCTTCTCGAGCATCTCGGTCATCTCACCCTGGCGCTCGGAGTTGGTGTGGCCGTGGCCGATCAGCTCGTCGCCGCGCTTCACGCACGCGTCGATCGCCTCGGGGCAGTAGTCGTAGAGCGCCGTGTTGATGATCGCGCCGACCTTCACCCCGAGCTGGCCGAAGAGGTCGAGGCAGCGCCACACCCCGACCCGGTTGCCGTAGTCGCGCCAGGAGTAGTTCAGGACGTCGGGCTCGTGGCTCTTCGGCCCGATGCAGGCCCCGAGGCCGGCGCCGAAGGCAAAGTGCTCGATGTTGAAGCCGATGTAGACC